>DAII01000048.1:0-1103 GCA_002496065.1 Methanobrevibacter sp. UBA586 | reverse complement strand
TTTCAGCTAATGGGGTTTTTATAAGAGTCAATACATTCATGGCTTCAGGATCTCCAAATCTTGCATTATATTCAATTAAGCGAGGTCCATCAGCGGTAAGCATAAACTGACCGTATAGAATTCCTTTATAAGGTTCGGCTTCTTTAGCTATTGCCTTTAATGTATCATCCATTATTTTAACTGCCTTGTCATAGTTTTCTTGAGATAAGAATGGCAATAATCCACCTTTATCTGAGTAGGAACCCATTCCTCCAGTAATCGCTCCTTGATCGCCTTCAAATGCGTGTGGATGGTCTTGAGCTGCAGGCATAGGAACTAAATTTTCACCATCACAGNNAATTCCTCTCCGATTAATCTTTCTTCGATAATTACTTGTGCAAATCCACCCATTTCATTATCAATAACTTCTTTGGAATACTCTTTTGCCTCTTCATTATCTTTAAGATGGTCTCCTACTATTTTAACTCCTTTTCCACCAGTCAATCCAACAGGTTTTACAACTACGTCCTTATCAAAGTCATCTAGGAATTCGTTAAGCTCTTCGGTATTGTCAAATACCTTGTATATGAGGGATCCTTCAATTTCATAGTCCTCAAACAACTTTCGCATAAATGACTTGTCGGTTTCAATTCTGGCTGCACTTTGAGTAGGTCCAACACACTTTATTCCTTCTTTTTCAAGAGCATCTACAATTCCTTTTCCAAGAGGAGCTTCAGGTCCGATAAATGCAATATCAATTTCGTTTTCCTTTGCATATTGTGCAACTTTATCTATCTCTCCTTCGTCTCCTTGTTCATAAGTCGCTATTTTTGACATTCCAGGGTTTATTTTACTCATGTACACATATAATTCAACATCATCAGCCAATTTGCTGGCTATTGCATGTTCACGAGCACCAGTTCCAACAACTAAAACTTTCATGTTAATATCTCCAATATGATATATATTATATTTTTAANNCTTTTCCCACATTCAAAACAATATTCGACATTTTCATTTGTTTTAAAACGTTTTCCACATTTTTTACAAATTACAGTTTTAAGTTTTGATTTTTGAGTTTTAAAGGTATTAAGTTGACAGGGATTTGTCCCGTTACTCATTCT
>DAII01000110.1:226-3351 GCA_002496065.1 Methanobrevibacter sp. UBA586 | reverse complement strand
AACTGCTCAGGATTTAGCATTGCAAGTCTGCCTACTTCAATATATATTTCAGTAACTTCCGTTGCATTATTATTCTCAGCTGTTTCAAGTACAGCGTTTATTATACCTTGTGCCATTGACAATTCATGCATTATTATTACTCCCGATAAAATAAAATTTAATATATTATATATGATTATTGAATATTAATAAAGTTTTGTAAAACAAAAAAATTACCTCAAATCAAATATCAATTCTGATGCCATTTCATTAGCCGAATCAAGAGACAAAGCCTTTTTGGTAAACATCAATGCCCCTGAACTGTCTCCCTGACAGTACAATATTTTTCCAAGTAAAGCATAGGCATCTGCATATTTAGAATCCCTAGCAAGGATATCGTTCAGTATTTCCTTTGCTGAGAAGTAATCCTCCTGAACATAGAGATCATATGCCTCCTCATACAGTATGTCACTTGGATTGGATTNNTTTCAAATGTTTTAATATTGGATTGAGTTTTTTCAGGTCTTTTGATAGTTTTAGGTTCCTTTCTTACTTTTATTTCCTCTTTCTCTTCAATTGTGTAGGTGGATTTCTCTCCATCTCCCACTTGAGAGAGAAGATAGTCTATGATGTGTATGGTTGCTTTCTTGTGAAGAGGCTTGTTGTCGTTTCCACACTTTGGAGAGTATATGCAGGAAGGGCATCCATCTATGCACTGGCAGTTTTCAAGCAAATCCCTTGTGGATTTTAACAGTTCCACAAAAACATCTTTCGCCTTTTCGGTGATTCCCATTCCTCCTTCATAGGCGTCGTAGATGAAAATGGTTGATTCCTGAGTATCCGGATGGTAATTTGTGGAAAGTCCTCCGATGTCAAACCTATCGCACATTACATGGAGTGGGAACATTCCTATCAATGCGTGTTCTGCCCCGTGAAGTCCTCCTTCATAGGATTCGTTTTCCTCGAAGAGTTCTTCTATTTCCTTTTTGATGCTGTCGGGAACTGTGAACCACAAGCCCTTTGTCTTGAACTTGAGAGGTTTCAAATCCAGTTCTTCATTTCCCAGAACCTTAGAATATTGCATTACCTTATATTTGTAATAGTCCTCCTCCACTGTCAGTTCACCGAAATTAATTGTCAAATCACCATAATTTGTCTTGGAAATCTTCTTGTCTATTGAAATATCGGTACTGTGAAGGACCATCGTATGGTAATCCACGTCCTGCTTTATGACGTTGACTATCTTTTTGGAGAAGTTGATGTTTTGTACCTTATAGGTCTCTCCCTTGTTTATGAGAATTGCTCCCTCATGAGCTTCACGATATACCTGAGAGCGGTCCATCCTCTCTAGGACCTTCCTGTTGTTCATAATTATGAATGTTTCGTTGGAAATCTGGTCTAAGGAATGCTTAAATGCAGGATTGTCTGTAGAAGGACATATATATTGGCCGTGACGGTTTCTTCTAAGTACTCCTTCACGTGAAAGTNNCCTTGTCAACATTGAAGTATTTTTCACCTTCTTCAACTGTTATTGGAAGTTCAAATGCAGCACAAGCCAGATGAGCATCCCTCAATATGTTGTTGTTCAAATCAATTATTGCGTTTTCATGAGGCTTGTCAAAGAAAAACTTGGGATTGTTCATGAAATACTGGTCAAGCTGATTTTCAAAGGCAACAAGAATAGCTAGTGACTTCTGATTGCTTCTACCTGCCCTTCCGCTCTGCTGCCAAGTTGAAATCATGGTTCCAGGATATCCAGAGATTATGACTGCATCGAGAGAACCAATATCAATTCCCAGTTCAAGGGCATTTGTACAGGTAACCCCCAGATATTCTCCACTTTTCAGCTTGTTTTCGATATCCCTTCTCTCTTCAGCCAGATAGCCTGCCCTATATGNNCTTTGGCTTTATCTGATTCATATCGTTTTTAGACCAGCGAGCTATCAGTTCCGCGGTCTTACGTGAAACTGTAAAGCACAATGTCTGAATCCTTTTAAGCATCAGATATAGGAATATTCTTTCTGTCTCCAAGTGAACTGAAGGGGCTTCTTTAACGTTTTTGTGTATGCGTCTGTAATTCCTGAATGGATTGTACAGGATAAAGTCTTTCTCACCGCTGGGGGAGGTATCATTGTCAACCAATACAAAATCTTCACCTGTTAGCTTATTTGCAAGTTCCAATGGATTAGCCAGGGTTGCAGATGACAGGATGAACTGAGGGGAGGATCCGTAAAAGTTAGCTATTCTTTTGAGCCTTTTGATTAAATAGGCCACGTTTGAACCGAACACTCCCTTGTAGAAATGGGACTCATCAATGACAATGTATTTAAGATTTTTATAGAAGTTTTTCCATTGATGGTGCCATGCAAGTATCAGATGAAGCTGATATGGATTTGTCAGCACGCATCTTGAGGTTGCCCTGATTCCCGCCCTCTTTGACTTTGGAGTGTCTCCGTCATAGGTGTTTGGCTTGATGTTTATGTCAAGCTCTCTTTCAAGCTCCTTTAATACATCCAGCTGATCATTTGCGAGAGCCTTTGCAGGATAGATTTAGAGTGCTGTGGCGTCCTTGTTTTCAATGAATGTCTCCATTATTGGCAAATTGAAGGCCATTGTCTTTCCTGAAGCTGTTGGGGTGGTTATGATAACGTTTTTCCCTTCCCTAACCTGTTGGTATGTGTCGGCCTGATGATGATAAAGTTTTATGTTATTTGACTCCAAATATTCAACCAAATCATCGTTTAGACCATCCGCCTTCTTGAAACTGGCCTTTTTGGCCGGAATGGTTTCCACATGGGCAATTTTATCCCTATAATTAATGTCATTCTTAAATGTGTCAATAGCCTGTAATTTCTTTGCCATAATAATCTATAAAAAAAAGTTTTAAGTTCAACTAACTATAATATTTATGGCATTTTTTATTAATAAATCTTTTAGAATCTATTTTATCTTCTCATCTAAAATGCTGTAGAAATCATCAAGAAACTGATTGCTTACCTTAATCTTAAGATAATTATCATAATAGTCAGTTAATTCTATGTATCCGTCAAAAAAAAGTTGGGGTTTGATTAAATCTATGAATTTTATGTCTTCAAACCTTATGAGATTCTTCTTTATTATAAAGCCTTCCTCTGTAAAGTTAAGGT
>DAII01000110.1:0-139 GCA_002496065.1 Methanobrevibacter sp. UBA586 | reverse complement strand
TAATTTGTTTTTTAACTTTATAAGACTGTCATCATTATTCATATCATTACCAGCTATATTAATTCTTTTAAATTAAAAATAAAGTATTAATAAATACCCATTTTAATAAAATAAATTTAAAATTTAGTTAATACAAAAT
>DAII01000120.1:11496-13143 GCA_002496065.1 Methanobrevibacter sp. UBA586 | reverse complement strand
GGCAATTTTATTATAAATTATAAAAATAATTATTTTTAGGTGTTTATATGCTCGAAAAAGAGATACGTACTGTTGAGGTTTATAGTGAAACAACTTTAAGTAGTGATGGTAATAGTAAAAAGAAGGTTATGCAGAAGAAAGTGAATCTTCTGGAAGATGATCCATTTGAAAATGAGGACAGCGTGGTTGTTTTATCCCTTGAGGAGTACGAAAAGCTAACTAAAAATAATTGCAGTGAAGACATTGAAAAAAAGGACAAGGAAATAGAAGACTTGACAGAGCAGGTGGAAACCCTTAAAAATTCCTTTTTCGATGATGTTTTTGAACTTAAAGGTCAGCTTAACGATAAGGAAAAACTTATTGAGGCCAATGACAGAATAGCTGAACTGAATGAAAAAATTGCTGTAATCGATGCTGAAAGGGTAGCTATTTTCAAAGAGCTTGACTATAAAAACAAGATGATTCTGGCATATAATGTTGAACTAAACAAATCAATCCTGAAGGCTATTAATGTTGTAATTGATGAGGCAAGGGAAAACATCAACCGCAAAAATGCCCAATTGGCAGAAAATCTTGAAGAATCAATTGAACATGCTAAAAAGGAAGTCAATGAAAAGAACAAGGCTATCGCATTTGAAATCAACAGTACAATGGATGCAATCAATGAGGAGATTAGAAACACAAGTATGATAAAAATGATTTTAAACAAGAAAAACATTAACCTCTCAGTTCCTACAGAGGATTTGTTAAAACCTTTTGACTTTGATGTGGATGTTTCCCATTTGTTTGACGGACAGGCTCTTGAACTGGATGCAGCTGAAGTATTGAAGGAGGTTATGCCAAAACTTCCTGAACCGTTCTTCAAATATATTGATACTCTAGAAGAGGATGAAGAGGAAGATATAAATACCATAGATATTGAAGTATTAGATTAAATGGAGATGAAAACATGGAACTAAAAACATTTGAAAATAAAAAAATTTCTTTCAAATATCCGGTAACTTGGGAAAAGGAGACTCCGGATACATTTAACAATCCGGACTGCATAGCTACACTATCTCATGGTGAGGAAAATCTGTTGAATGTTGTAATGTTTCCAACCCATATGGAACTTGATGATTTCAAGATGAAAATGGAAGACATGATTACTGATGACGGCGGTGTTCTTCTGGAATCCGATATTGTGACCAGAGCANNTAGAGCAGGAAAAGAGGCCATTAGGGTAGTGGCTGAAATGAGCACTCCTGATATTGTCTTTGAAATTTATACATATGTATTCATCTATATAAATAACATTTACATTTTTGAGCTCAGAACAGTAAATCCTACCAGTGAGACATTAAGTGAGTATGATGATTTGATTAATTCATTTCAGATATTGTAATTTTATCCATAGCTTTAAATAGTAGGTTGTACTATTCTATTTTACTTATTGGAGATGATTACGATGCNNTGACTTAAGTAAATTAGAAGGAACAAAAACTTTGGAAAATCTTAAAGCAGCATATGCAGGCGAATCTCAAAATGTTGTAAAATATCTTATTTATGCAAACCAAGCTAAAAAAGATGGTTATGTAGGTTTTCAAGAAATTTTTGAAACAACTTCACATAATGAATTAGCTCATGCGAAAATGTGGTTCAAAATCA
>DAII01000120.1:10201-11446 GCA_002496065.1 Methanobrevibacter sp. UBA586 | reverse complement strand
ATTTGCAGACACTGCAGAAGAGGAAGGATTTACAGAAATTGCAGATTACTTCAGAAAAGTAGGTGAAGTGGAAAAAGCACATCATCAAAGATATGATGAACTTATCAAAAATGTAGACAACGATTCTGTATTTAAAAAAGAAGAAGAAGTTGTCTGGGAATGTGCTAACTGCGGTCATTTGGAATATGGTATCGAAGCACCTGAAAAATGTCCTGTATGTGCACACCCAAAAGCGTTCTTTATTAAAAAAGTAGATAATTATATCTAAATTATCTTTTTTTTATTATTTTTTTAGTATAATTGAGTATTTTCAAGGAGGTACTCCATATGATTCTTATCCAGTATTTTTAGGGCGGATATGTTCTGTGGAGTTGTGGTAGACCTTTCCTCTACAAGATTTCTGAGAGACTTGTTTTTTATATGTGCTTGGATTTCACGAACTACAAAATCAAGAGTTTTTAAATTGTATTCTTCCAATTTTTCACGACTTATTTCATCAAAAAGAGCATATTCATCCAAATCATAGGTTTTTGTAGGACTCATAAAGTCGTTTAGATAGCTATAATAGCTTGCTGAGTCTATGAGAAATCCATCAATACCCATATATGATAGAAGTGGCATGAATGACGGTTCTGCAAATGTGAATATTAGGAAGCTGGTTGGTTTCAATGCATTTTTGAGCTTGACAACCAAATTAACCAAATCCTTTGGATGCAATAACAATTCATCACTGTTGGCTATTAAAAAACCATTATATCCTATTTCTTCAAGTTCTTTAGCACATTTTATTCTTAAATCAACATACTTGGAACCTTGAATAACTGCATAATCCCATTCATCTACATTTTCCTTAGCGTTCTCCAATGTTTGCTTAACATTCATTTCAGCTATTTCCTTATCGATATTATAGGAGGATCCTACGCTTGGAGCTATTTTCATTGTTTTCCTATCGAATAGCTTAGGTGTAATTTCCCCTTCCAGTTTTCCCAATCTTGATGGTCCGTCATGTGATTTAATTTCAAATTTCCTTATCAAGCNNACAACCCTTTCAGTAATAAATATATATTTATGATAAAGTTTTATTTTAATGTTGTCAAAAAAGTGTCACCTTTTAGGTTACACTTTCCAAAAATTTAGCAACCTTTATATATGGTTATTATGAAAATTTATAGTAAGGATTTGAGGAATTGTCCTATGATTATCCAAGGTGTGTTTTCAATGTCTATTTTAAAGCGTCTCCGTTCT
>DAII01000120.1:5742-10155 GCA_002496065.1 Methanobrevibacter sp. UBA586 | reverse complement strand
CTAATATCGTTTCTGGAACAAAAACTTCAGAATCGATTTCAAAAGCAAAATCAGGTTCTAAAGACATACCTTCTGAAAAAGATTTAGATAAGAAAGAAAAATCAGTAGAAGAAGCTAAAAAAGNNACTATTCCTGAGTTAGCTGAAGAAGCTACTAAAGAAGCTCAAAAAAGAATAAATGAAGTAGCTGAAGTTGAGGATTCTATTGAAAAAGAATCTTCTGAAGAGACCACTATTCCTGAGTTAGCTGAAGAAGCTACTAAAGAAGCTCAAGAAAGAATAGATGAAGTAGCTGAAGAAGAAGCTGAAAATGAAGCTGAAGGTTCTGATCTTATTGATGATGAAGATACTTCTGAAGAGGAATCAGATGAAGTTGAACCTGAAGAAAGCGAAGATGAAATCGAAGATGAAAATAGTGACGAAAATAATAAAGAGAGAGATAATATGACTTTATTAACAGATAAAGAATTAATTACTAGCGAAAGTCTCGATGCAGACTTTACTGCAGCATTTATTGATGCAGGTATTGAAACTGTTAAAAACTGTTTCCAATGTGGTACTTGTGGTGGAAGTTGTCCTTCAGGAAGAAGAACTCCTTATAAAGTAAGACAATTAGTCAGAAAATGTTTATTAGGATTAAAAGAAGACGTAATTTCTGATGATGCTTTATGGATGTGTACTACCTGTTACACTTGTCAAGAAAGATGTCCTAGAAGTGTAATTATTGTAGGAATTGTTAAAAAAGCAAGAAACATCGCTGCACACGCAGGATACATGGCAAAAGCACACAAAATGACTGGTTTATTCGTAATTACCACCGGTCACGGTGTACCAATCAACCCTGTAACTAAAGAATTAAGAGAAAGAGTAGGACTCGGACCTTTACCACCTACTACTCACATGTTCCCAGAAGCACTTGAAGAAGTTCAAAAAATCTGTAAAATCACCGGATTTGATGAATTAATTGGCTATGATGAAGCAACTGGAGAATTAAAAGACTAAGTTTATTTTTATTGAGGAGATAATATGGAAGTAGCATATTTCTTAGGTTGTATTATGAACAACCGTTACCCTGGTGTAGAAAAAGCAACCAGAATTTTATTTGACGCATTAGATATTGAGTTAAAAGATATGGAAGGAGCATCTTGTTGTCCTGCTCCTGGTGTATTCGGTTCTTTCGATGAAAAAACATGGGCATCTATCGCAGCTCGTAACTTAACCATTGCTGAAGGTATGGGAATGGACATTATGACTGAATGTAATGGATGTTTCGGTTCTTTACTTGAATGTAACCACTTATTAAAAGATGATCCTGAAGCAAAAGAAGAAATTAACGAAGTACTTGCTGAAGTAGGAAGAGAATACAAAGGAACTGTTGATGTAAAACACTTCGCACAAGTTTTAAGAGACGATGTTGGATTTGAAAAATTAGCATCCATCGTAGAAAAACCATTAAACTTAAACGTTGCTGCTCACTACGGTTGTCACTTCTTAAAACCTACTAAAGAGGTAGGTATTGAAGAATCCGCAGAAGACCCATCCATCTTAGATGATCTTATAGAAATCACCGGTGCAAAATCCATTCCATACGAAGAAAAAATGTTATGTTGTGGTGCAGGTGGAGGTTTAAGATCCAGAGATATCGATGTAACCTTAAGTTTCACTAAAGAAAAATTAGAAAAGACATGGAAAGATTGTAAAAGGGTATTGAAAGTATCAAGAAAACCTGATGGCGAAGAATATGTANNTTAGAAAACATGCAAGCTGCAGGTGCAGACGCTATTGTAAATGTTTGCCCATTCTGTCACTTACAATTCGATGTAGGTCAAACCGAAGTTAACAAAAAATACGGAACCAACTTTAACATTCCTGTATTCCACTTAGCTCAATTATACGGTATGGCTATGGGATTAGACGCTAAAGAATTAACTTTAGACAACCACTTAATCGACTGTGCTCCAGCACTCGCTAAAGCATTAGAAGAATACGACAAATTAGCAACAGAATAATTGTAAGGATTTTTCCTTATAATTTTTTATTTTTTTTAGCTGTTGGACGTTGAAAATATGAAACATAAATGGATAATTGGTGCATNNAGCAGTTATTCTGGCATCTTCCATTAATATAAATCTTGATTCAACCACTAATCAAACAAACGAATCAGGTGTTGTTTTAAAAATTATAGCTGAAGGACCATGGACTGTAGATATAACTGACGGTGACGGATATAATAGTGTTTTTAATGAAGGAAACGCTACATACAATTTAAAGGATAATTCCACTGTTAGTGCTACTGTTGTGAAAGGCTCAAATGACAATGCTAATCTCGAGGCACAACTAATTAAAGATGGAAAAGTTATATCTCAACAATCTACCAANNAACTCACCAGATGGTTCTGTGACTGTTAAGATGTGATTATTTCTCATCTTTTTTTTATTAATTTTTAATTTTGTTCGTTAATTTACGAATTATTTGCAATTAATTTTATATAGTAGTAAGTTTAAAAAGTAAACGGTAAAAAATTAAGGTGATTATATGTTTGTAGCAACTTTAGAAGGTATTTTTAAATATGGTGATCTTCCAGAAAATTACAATCCATATGTACAATTCAAGGCAACCATTGAAAAAAGAGATGTTAAAGATGATGATGACCTAGCTATCTTAAAAATTACCGGTACCGACAGTTATCATGTATTATTTTTAGATGCTTATGATAGCATTGCAGAAATTCAACAAGAATTAAAAGATGCAGATGCAAAAATCAATCATACCACTTTAAAAATTATAGGTGGACACTTATGAATGTACCTTCTGAACAAAATTGGTTGGTACTCGTTAAACTTCTCACAGATTTAAAGAAAAAAGGTCATGAAATTCCTGATGAGTTTAATTCCGATTTGGCATTAGCTAGATCTTCCATCAACTTCTATAAAAAAGATCCAACTAATATGGATATGATTAATGCTTTGGCCAAGGCTGACATGATGATGAATGATATTCAAGAATCATTAGTGGCAATGGCTGAAGAGGAAGGGGAAGACTATGTCNNAGTGGTTGGATTTATTATCAAGGTCTACCAGAGGTGAACAAGTATTTAAAATGCCTCAGTCAAGATCAAAATTTTTAATTAACACTCCTCCAGGAATGTCAAGCGGTAGAATTACCCTTAAAACTCCTTTGGCAGAAGAGCGAGTCCAAGAAATAGCTGAGTGGAATGGTCTTATAGTCGAATTTGATGACGATTATACTGTTGCCCTATACGGTGACAAAACAGATGTTCAGAGTGGTTTGAAAGNNCGGTAAAGTAATGATTAACTCAGGTGCCTGAGTTAAAATTTTGGCACCTGAGTTTTTCTTTTTTTATATTAAATCATAAATTTTATTACTCCTTAATTTAATATAATTATTTATTAAATAAGGAGAGTTTTAACATGAAAATTTTATCAATTAGTGATGTTCATGGTGAAGAAAACGAGAATTTATATAAATACATCAATGAAAATGATATTGATTTAGTTCTTGTTTCAGGTGATATTACTGACTATGGCCCATTGGAATTCGTAAAAGAGTTCTTTGATAAATTGGCTGAATGCGAAGTGGATATAATAGCTATTCCAGGTAACTGTGATCCTAGTGGAATTTGCAATGCTATTAATGAAAGTGGTGTATTCTGCTTACATAAAAACATTATTGCATATGGAGATGCAATTCTATTTGGTTACGGAGGTTCCAATGAAACACCATTCAATACACCTGGTGAAATTCAAGACAACAAGATTTATGGAGACGTTTATGAATTACTGGCAGAATATGATTATATTTACAATGACCAGGTTCCTAAAGTAAGAATATTGCTTACTCACGCACCACCATATAACACAAAGGCTGACTTGACTGAATCAGGAGATCATGTAGGTAGTCAGGGCATTCAAAAGTCCATTCATGAATTCCAACCTGAAATAAACCTTTGTGGCCATATTCACGAAGCAAAATCCATTGATAAAATCGGAGATAACACCATAGTTGCAAATCCTGGAATGCTTAAGGATAATGGAGCTGTATTGATAACAATCAATGACGGTTCCGATTTTAATGTGGAATTGGTGGATTTGTCTGAATAATTGTTTTTTTATTTGTTAATTCGACAAATAGCCTTATATTTGCACCTTGATAAATCTAATAAAAATAATTTTTAGACTAAAATGCGTGTAAAAATACNNACTGTAAAGTTTTTCTACGAATCTGGCAGTGGTTTTTTTTTTTATTTTCGTTGCCGTAATAATATGTGTTGGAGAGAGTCTTGAGGAAATATTCGCTTTTTAAAACCATAATATCTGTAAGACATATATATGCAATACCATAGGCTATAGAATTCATTTCATGCTATGTCGTAAATTTATTTTTCCGGATTAG
>DAII01000120.1:2677-5703 GCA_002496065.1 Methanobrevibacter sp. UBA586 | reverse complement strand
CAAAAACAATTCAAAGATAATCTTTGTGGCGATTTTATTTTTTTTATTTTTTTCTAAAATTATTAAACAAACTATAAACTTTTTTTAATATTTTTTTATAATAAAATCAAATAACAACTTTTATTTAATATTAATTTAAGAAATATTTAGTATAAAGGAGGCTATTTTCATGATTATGGTTAAAGGTGAAGTTGAGGGCAGGGAATATAAAGAACCCTTCTCCAAAGGTATTTTAGCTAGATCTCTTACTGTAACTGATATGGGTGTAAATGATGCATATAAGATAGCTACGGAGATTGAATTAAAACTAGCTTTAGACAATGTCAATGAAATTTCCGTCACTGACTTGACCAGTTTTATTATAACTCATCTTGAAGAGAGCTATCCGATTTTTGCAGAAAAATATAAGAAATGGAGAATTATCCGAAATACCAAGGAACCTTTAATTATTCTAATTGGTGGGGCTTCAGGAGTTGGAACTTCATCAATGGCATTTGAACTAGCCAGTAAATTGGGTTTGAAAAATTTAATAAGTACGGATATGATTCGTGAAGTAATGCGTAAAATTGTAGCTAAAGAATTATGTCCTGTTATTCACAAATCAAGTTTCAATGCTTTTGAAAGCATTAGAACCCCTACCAAAAGTCGCGATCCTGTTTTGGAGGGTTTCATTAATCATGTGGATGTTATAAATGTTGGTGTTGAGGCAATCGTTGAAAGATCCGTAAAAGAGGGTATAAGCACAATCATAGAGGGAGTGCATCTTGTTCCAGGATTTTTAAGTGAGGATTTGAGAGAAAATTATAATATAGTTGAATTCACATTAATCGTGGAGGATCCGGAATTGCATAAGGGCAGATTTTATTCAAGATGTAGACAGCCTTGGGTTAAAAGACCTCTTCAAAGATATCTGGATAATTTTGATATCATTAGAAAAACCCAGGATTTTTTAATAGAACAAGCACATGAATTTAATTCTCATATTATTAATAATGTTGATGTAGCAAATACAATTGATATTATGATAGATGATATTATAGAAAGATATGGTGATGCCTGTGTTAACAAGCAAAGTTAAGGATATAATGACGAAAAATGTAATAACAGTTAATCCTGAAATGGATGTTGTCTATGCATTTGAAAAACTAATGAAACATAAGATAAGTGCAATGCCGGTTATTGATGGGGATGAAAACATCATAGGAATTATAACAGGNNAAGTATGAGCTTGGAACACAGGTCGGTTCCATAATGGTAGATGATGTATTTACAATTTCTCCTGAGGATTCCATAGAATCAGCTATTTTAGCAATGACTAAAACTACTGAGGATGGCAGTATTTTAAACCAGTTGCCTGTTGTTGAGGGAGAAAAAATAGTAGGTATTCTCTCTGATGGGGATATTATTAAACATATTCTATAATTATTTTTTTCCTATTTTTTTTATTATTGACTTCTTTTTAATAACATTTAAATATTATTATTATTATATATATTATATGGCTAGACTGGAGGGTTAGGGGTCCTCTGTAAGCACACACCCCCTTTGGTGCAGTCGAAGTTCAGAAGGCGGCTTTTTAATGGGATATTGGCCTAGAAAAATGGTATAGAAACCTCGCCCTGCAGGATTAATGGTGGTAAGATTTTTACTGTAGANNATTACCTTAATTTTGTGAATGTGTCAGGCCCGGGAGGGAGCAGCTCTAGCAATTACAATTAATGCTTGTAGAATCACGGGGTGGAGCTTGTTTTTTTAGATCACCTTTATTCTAGAGATTAGTCCACTTCTGAACGTGCCTTTTATTAGGTAACTTTATATGTAATAAAAATCAAATTATATTAATATATGTCGGGATGGCCCAGCCTGGTACGGCGTCGGACTGCTAATCCGATGATCCCTTGGATCACCCGGGTTCAAATCCCGGTCCCGGCGTTATTTCTTCTATTTTTTTTTAATGTTAACTACTTATCTAATTCCTGATTATGATCATATTCAATTCCACAGGGACAGGCATGTACAATTACTTCTTTTATAATGTCGATTTTATCTATAATGTTATTTTGAACGAGATGGACAATTATATGTGATTCACTTAGTGTCATTTCTCCGTCAAGTTCAATATGAAGAGAAACTGTTGCATAAGCTCCAAAATAATTCACTTTTATATTGTGGGCTCCCTTAACATGAGGAATTTTTTTTGCACAACATTCGATCTCATCAATCAAGTCCTGTGATGGAATTTTACCCATGATGTTTTCAATGTTGTCCTTACAAACGGTATATGCTGTCTTGAAAATCATCAAACCAATGAATAGACCGATAATCGGATCAAAGATAGGATAACCTGTTTTTGATATTATAACTCCAATAAGGATAGCTACTGATGAGTATATGTCCACTCTTTGATGCTGTCCGTCAGCTATTATTGCAGGGCTGTTAATCTGTTTACCTAAACGGATGNNATTATCAGAATATTTGTAAAGATTCCGATGAGAGCCATCACTGCAGCTAGATAGTCCGGAACTGTTATTAGAGAAGGATTCAAAAGTTTTCTAATGGCTCCGGTTGTTATTTCATATCCTATTACAACAAGGAAAATGGTAATTACAAGTCCCGCAATAGCTTCTGCACGACCATGGCCAATGGGATGCTTTTCATCGGCAGGTTGCTGACCTATTCTAAATCCGATATATGCTATTATTGTAGTTGTAATGTCGGATAATGTGTGGGCTCCTTCTGAAATCAGTGCATAACTTCCGGAAATTATTCCAATAAGTACATTAAAAACAGTTAAAAAGGTGTTTGCACCCACTCCAACAATGGCTGCTTTTTTTCCACCTTTTGTTCTCATTTCATCCATTTTATCACAACTGGGAAATAATCATAATTCAAGTGTTTCCAGAATATCCATTGCCTTTTCAATGTTTTCATAGGAATTGGCATAGGACATTCTTACATGTTCATCTCCATTTTTACCGAATGGAAGTCCTGGTACTGTAATAACTCCTGCATCAGCTGCCTTTTTA
>DAII01000120.1:1595-2557 GCA_002496065.1 Methanobrevibacter sp. UBA586 | reverse complement strand
TAAGCTTCAATAGCTCCAATTTGTCCAATGGAATTTGCACATGCAGTACAGTACTGATGTATTTTCAGAAGCTCTTCATTAAACTTCTCACTTGCATTCAAGTATCCTATTCTAATTCCTGTCATTGCATAGGATTTGGAAAATCCGTTTATGGTAATTACATTGTCACTATATGTGGCCGGTGAGTAATGTTTCTTATCGTAAATGATTTTTTCATATATCTCATCAGATATTATGATAAAGTCATGGTCTTGGGATAAATCAGCTATTGCTTTTACATCTTTCTTATCCATAACAGCTCCTGAAGGGTTACAAGGTGAATTTAACATGATTGCTTTGGTTTTTGAAGTTATTTTTTCCTTTACATCCTCAATTTTTAATTTTAAATTGTTTTCCATTGAACATTCTACAGAAACTGGTTTGGCTTCACTGAGTTTTATGCAGGCATCATATGAGAGAAAACTAGGATCTGGAAGAAGAATCTCATCTCCCTTTTCAAAAAATGCCTGTGCACACATATAGAGGGCTTCACTTGCTCCAGAGGTTACAATAACATTTTCAACATCTGTTTTTATGTCATTGTCTTTGTTGAGTTTTTTAACAATTTCTTCTCTAAGTTCAATATAACCCTTATTTGGTGTGTAGTGTGTATTATTTTCATCATTAGCTTCTTTCATAGCTTTTTTAATATTTTCAGGAACATCAAAATCAGGTTCACCAATTCCAAGATTTATTGCATTTGGATTTGTTACCTCAAACATTTTTCTGATTTGGGATAACTCTACTTCTTTTGTTCTATTGGCAGGATTAATCATAATAATAGTTTTATAAAACAAGACTTAAATTATTTATTGCAGGCACCGCAATTATAGCAGACATCCACTTCACACCATGGTGTCTGTTTTCCTGTTGAGATACGCCTGTGCTCTATTTCCAAGAATTTCCTTTTGACACCAACATCA
>DAII01000120.1:937-1576 GCA_002496065.1 Methanobrevibacter sp. UBA586 | reverse complement strand
CTTCCAATCATTCAGTGTAATGTCTTGAGTAAGTGATTTCTCAATAATCTGAGAAACTGACCTATTTCCACAGGATAATATATACTGAACCATACCTTTTTTAGGACTTTCTAACTTAATTTTATAATTCTTCATTTCTTTTTTAATAAATCTCATTTTCTTTTTTATATCCTTCAAATCATATGTTTCCCATTGTATGGGTGTGTGGGGTTTTGGAATAAGTGGATTGACACTAAATCGTACTGAATTTCCTTTTCTAAAACTCGCAATTTTTTTCATAAACTCAGTAAGTTCGGCAATGTCATCCATGGTCTCATTTGGAAGTCCTATTATGAANNGTATATTAAAACCAAGATCAAATGCGTTTTTTACAACCTCAAATATACGATCATCTGAAATCTCCTTGTTGATACCTTTCCTAAGTTTGGCAATTGACTCTGGAGCTATTGTAATTGTCTTAAGATTGCTTTTTTTCAATATTTCCAAATGTTCCCTTGTAATTGATTCCAGACGAAGAGATGGTGTAGATATTTCAAAACCTCTGTTTTGAAGCTCATCAATAAGTTTGGTTATGTTTGAATAATCGGAAACCGCAGCTCCTATAAGGGTTATCCTGTTAAGTCCAGTATTTTTCCTCAC
>DAII01000120.1:0-902 GCA_002496065.1 Methanobrevibacter sp. UBA586 | reverse complement strand
ACAGAATCTGCAGCCTCTTGTACATCCTCTTGAAACATTTAGCATTATGGAATCGTTGAATACTGTTTTATATTCCTCATTATCAGTGAAAGATATGATAGGATTTGTAAGGTGATGTGCATTCTCCATATTCTTAACAATAGCTATTTTCGCTTCATTATCGAATTCTGGAATGTAGAGTCCTTGAATATCTAGATATTCATTCAAGTCCTTACAGTGTTCTCGATATTTTTCAAATAAATCATCTAATACTGCTTCTCCCTCTCCAATCACGAAAATATCGATGAATTCTGCAATTGGCATCGGATTTGCAGTAGCACAGGGACCTCCTGCTATTATAATTGGATCATCAGATGTCCTATCCTCTCTTTTGATGGGAATTCCACTTTCATTAAGCATTTTTACAACATTGAAGTAGTCCTCCTCATATTGGAGTGTAAAACTGATTATGTCAAAATCCCTTAGAGGGCTGTTTGTTTCAATGGAACGTGTATTAGGATAAACTATCCTTTCAGCAAAAATTTTTGGTTTCTGATTAATAAAATCGTATAATATATTATAGCCGAGGGAGGACATTGCAGTTCTATAGATATTTGGATAACATAATCCAAATCTTATTTCCTGGTCTTTTATTTTCTTTTGAACTACATTCTCTTCGTAAATCATCCAATCCTCTCTTTATTATTTTNNATTCACATTTATATTAATATGTATGGGTTTTAAATTAAACTAAATCATCTAATGAAACCTGATTATTTTTTCATCGAAAGTGTATTTTATTTAAGCTTATTGTTATTTGTTTTATCTTATTTTTTAAATATATGGGTTTATATCAATATATTTTAAATTTAAATATTTTTTATTTAATATTTGGTATTTTAACTTTATAAATGAGCGTTATT
>DAII01000123.1:3655-11730 GCA_002496065.1 Methanobrevibacter sp. UBA586 | reverse complement strand
ATTTTTAGAGAGGAATCTGTTGAGGATTTGAGAAATCCAATTATTCTTGGAACCTTTGGAACATTCTTCATGGCCATTATGATTCTTGCAACGTTCATAAAAGACTTGAGCTATAATATTGGACTTGGAATCTGGATTCTGGGATTTACCCTTCATGTGATTCTAATCATATACTTTACAAAGGAGTACATTCTGAACTTTAAGCTGGAGCTTGTCTATACAAACTACTTCGTTGTCTATATAGGTATCGGAATGGGTTGCATTACAGGTGCCGCATTCGNNGAACTTATTGGTGGATGGAATCTTTCTCTTCAGCTTCATTTCAATGATGGTTCTCCTAATTCTTGTGACATATAGGTACTGGAAGCTTCCGATAATAGAGAATCCTTTCAAGCCACTTGTCTGTATCTATGCTGCACCATTTAGCTTGGTGTTCTGTGCATTTATTCAAACAAGTTTTCCAAAAAGTATTGAATTTATAATAGCTTTCTACATTTTATGTTTGGGTTTCTATCTTTTTGGACTGATAAAAGTAGTAGAATATATACGCTTACCCTTCTTTCCAACATGTGCTGCATTTACCTTCCCTCTAGTAATCAGTTCAACAGCAACAAAAAATATTGTAAATATCTTTAAAATCCATATAGAAGTATTTCTGTACGTGCAAATTACAATAACATTGGCAGTTGTTGTCTACGTACTACTACAATACATATACTTTGTAGTTACTGCCCCTGTTGAATAATGGGATTAGGAAGGTATTTGCAAGTGATTCGCATCGATAGCTGTTCCCACCTAAACCCAAAAAAAAATTAAAATTGAACAATTAATCAGTATATTTTCTTAAAATTAATTAAAAACATACCTCCAAATCAGTTTGCCAATTATTGATATAAAAGTTCCATCATCTTCATCTATTGTTTACTAGTTACTATTGCTAATATGACATGAACTATTTATTTTTTAGCATTTCTGATTTTTGAGAGAAGTATCCTCCTTGTCTCTTCAAAAAGTTCTTGGGCTTCACCGTATCCTGAAACCTCCCTGTCAAGACTAGTTAGGAGCTTCAGATACTGTGAAAACTCATAGTAATCATCCAATGTGGACATTTCAAACTCTTCCAGAGTGTATATTCTAGCCCAATGCTGATTAAGAGCCTCCAGATAGTCTAAATACATTCTCCAACCCCTTTGTCAATCTCCATGTACAGTTCATCCAAATCTCTGAAGTAGTCAAAAATTATACTGTGGAATGTATCGACAATCTCATCGAACTCCTTTTCATTCCTATAGCTATACAGTATACCTTTTATGATTTCCCTTGACGGATTTTTAAAAGCTACAGATATTTCCTTAATCATCTTTAAAAGGTGTTCTGTATCTCCGTTTACATATACATGAACATGATCAGTATAGTCGTAGCAGTATGAAACTACAACCTCATCACCAATATTCAGTTCTTTGATGTATTGAGGTTCATCAATCAGATATCCTATAAGCTTGGATCCTATTATATATTCTAGTTTGATGTTGAGATACTCTGATATTCCATCCCTTATGAACTTCACAAGAATGATGTCGGGATTGTCATGATTTCTGAACCTGTCTATTATCTTAAGCTTTCTAAGTTCACCATACTTGCTCTCGTCGATTTCCTCCTTGTCAAGATGCCTTATTATCTCATTTTCAAGTTCGGCCTTTGTTAGAATGTGATTTTCATTATTTTCTTCACTTAGAATTTCGAACATTATGCCCTCATCATGGTCTATGAAACTATACAGTAGAATGTTTTCATCATAAATTCCAAACCTGTTTGCAAGTTTTGGGTTTTCTATTGTTACGATTGCCTGATCGAATTTTCTGAAGTCTTGATTTTTAATCATTCTTAATGAATCCTTGTTGTTTTCCTCAAGATATTCCATCAATACTTGATTTAGGCTGTCGCTGTTTATCTCATCAAGTTTAAGCAATCTCCGTTTAAGGTCTTTTACATCCTCCTCTCCAAGATTTACCCTTGGCTGGATGTTTTTAATGAATGTTTCTACCTGATACTTTTCAATAGATACGCTGTCAGATTCTCCGTTTTGACGGGAGATGCTGTTGGAAATCAGTTTGTAGCATCTTTTTGTAATGTTTCTAGGTTTTAGAAGACCAATCTGTAGGTCATTGTAGATTTTGTTTACTATCTTTATTGATTCCTCTGCTGGAAGGTTCACTGTTTCTGTCTTTTTTATAATCTGGTCATAGATTTCATCGTAGTCATACATCTAAATCACTGTGTCTTAAGCATGTAATGTATACTTCGACCCTTACCCTCCCTTTGGATTATTTCCTTTTCCAGAAGTCTGTCCAAATAGGAATGGGCTGCTTTTGAGGAAATGTCCAGTAATTCCTGAACATGTCTGTTCTGTATACATCCGTTTTCCTCCAAATATTCCAAAATCATAATTTCCTTTTCAGACAAATCAAAATCACTTTCCAAAGATATTACTTCCTTTCTCAGCTGATCCATTGCCTTGGATACAGCTTCAGTGAAAAACTCCAGCCAGGTTGTTAAATCACCTTCCAAAAGAGATTCATACAGTACTTTGTTTCTGTATAGCTCCTCTGTCAGGTTCAGATACTGGTTGGAATCGATCTTCTTAATGTAGAACAGAAAACTGTCGATAACATTTATTGTCTTGCTACACATGTGTCTAAATGGGGCAAGCCTGTTTAGAATGTAGTGTGCTATTCCAATAATGATAACGTCAGGGAATTCCCTGTTGTATAAAATGAAGTCAACTAGGGTTTCTATGTTTTCTATTTCCATGTCGAATGTGAATTCCTCTTGGTAGATGCCTCTTGTCAGCTGATTGTTGAATATAATCAGCAGATTTGGATAGAGTTTGCTGTGGTTTTTAAAGCTTTGAAGCATGTTGACATAGTTTCTTATCTCCTTTTTCTCTTCCATGTCACCAACTTGAAGCTTTTCGTTTTCAAGCTTGCATGCGAAGAACGCTGAATTAACNNTCCCATTGCCTTGTCCCTTAGATAGTTATGATCATTCTCCTTCAATCTTGAGCTGTCAATGATTGACCTGTTCTGCTCTATGTTGAGGAGATTCAAAACCATTCTGTTAGTATAGCTAAAGTTAATTTCCATTGGAATCACAATCTAATATCTTTAGTTATACATTATTTTTATAGATATTTAAAGAATTATTAAGAGCTTTTGAAAACTAATGTACCCCATTTATGTTGTTTTATAGATTTTCTTTCAGGATTTTGTTCGTGAGGTTATAAATAATAATTATAGCATATAAATGAAAAATAGTGAAACTGAAATGTAACGCGTTTAAATTCAGTTTAAAGGCCTGTAAGCATATGATTATTGTTTTATTTTTGATTATTAAAAAACTTTATGANNTATATTAAAACATGAAAATGCCAACTGAAATTGATGTGGAACTCTTTGCCCCATGCGGATTCAACTGCATAAGCTGTGAAAAATACCAGAATCCCTGTGTGGGATGTCTCAAGGGAGATGGTGGAAAGACAAAGGCTACTCTCAAATGCAAGATAAAAGCTTGTCTGGACAAGAAAAGAGTTAAGTACTGTGGTCGCTGTAGTGAATTTCCATGTACCCTAATTAAGAAGCACAGCAAGAAATCACAGAAAAGATATAATCTAAACACCCAGAAGAGTGCTGAGAGAATAAGGCACACAGGCATTAACAAAATAAATGTACATGATCATGAAAAGTGGACCTGTGAGAAATGTGGTGGAATAATACACTTTCAGGACAATATCTGTTCAGAGTGCAATGAAAAATATTAGGAGAATTTTAAGATGAATGTACTTATTGACGGCTCAGGAGCAATTGGAATAGGACTAGGATGCTCCATGATTGATTCTGGCTACAATGTATCCTTCTATGCAAGTGAAAATACTGGAAATGCAATGAAAAAGAATGGAATTAAAAGAACAGGTATCTTCAAGCACCTTTCATACCGTCCCGAGGAGTTCAAGGTGTATACCAACTACAGTGAAATTCCTGATGATGAGTTTGACTATGTCTTTATTGCAAGCAAAACCCTTGCAAATGATGACATTAGTAGAAAGCTTAATGAAAACAGAAGAATTTTAAAGGATGAGTTCAAAATAATCATTTTCCAGAACGGATTTGGAAACGATGAGCCATATCTAAGGTTCTTTCCAAGGGAAAAGGTCTTCTGTGCACGTGTGATTACAGGCTTTTCAAGGCCTGAGAGAAACATAAGCGAGGTTACAGTACATACAGAACCAATATTATTAGGTTCACTTCAGGGAGTTGATCCAAAGCCTCTTGAAATCATAGCTGAGGCAATTACCTCTGGAGGAATTCCTTGTGAGGTTTCAGAGAGGCTTTCTGAGTATCTCTGGGCAAAGATGCTATACAATTGTGCATTGAATCCATTAGGAGCTATTCTTGGTGTTAATTACGGCAGACTGAGCGAAAACGAGTATTCTAAGTCAATAATGAACAGTGTAATAGCTGAGATATTTGATGTCATTGATGCTGCAGGCTATAAGACCCTTTGGAATTCAGCAAAGGAATATGAAGAGGTTTTCTACTCCAAGCTTATTCCTGACACCTATAATCACTATTCTTCAACCTACCAAGACATATCCATGAAAAACAAAACAGAGATAGATACTCTAAACGGGAAAGTGATTGCTCGCGGTGATAAATACAATATAGATGTTAAGGTCAACCGTATGCTATACAATATGATTAAGAGTATTGAATCAAACTACTAGCTGGTTTGGTTCATTCTTTCCAACAATCTTATTATTTTTGTATTCTGTTCTATGAGAATGTCTATTTTTGACTGAGATATGTTTTCAAAAGGTATCTCAAAAAGAGATCTGTTTTTTATTAGCTTTGTTCNNAGTTTCCATTGAATTCTTTTTCACATTTTGGGCAAATCATATTTTTCACATCCTTTACTAATTAGTTATACACAATTTGTATATAAATATTTTGTTTTACATAGTGAATTATTGCATTACTTTGCGGTCGAAGAAGTAATGATGTGTCACATTATAGCTGTCTTAAAGACAAGTGTTATTTTCAATCATAAAAAAAATATTGATATTAAATAAAGTTCCTTAACCATAAAGTATATTTAAAACTAAATAAGTATTATAAAATAATCCTTAAAGGTGAGATTTATGTCAAAAGTAGAAAACAAAGAACTAATGGAAACAATAGAAGAATTTGTTAAACTTGATGAAAAAGAAGAAAAAGATTTGAACAAACTGGCAGAAATAGGTCACGAACTTGATCACCAGCTTCTTGACTGTGAACTCATAGCCATCGTAAACAGCACTCCTGAAGAGGACTACAATGAAATTCTAAGACTAATTGTAGAGGACGACAAAGATAGCTACTTCATACCAGCATTTACAGATATAGATGAGGCTAAGATAGCTATTAAAGAATTAGGCATTAGCGAAGATGAAATGAGCTATGAATTTGAGGCAATGACCGGACTTGACATTCTTGAAATTGCAATCGATGACGACAACTTCGTTGGAATCGTGGTCAATCCATATGACACAGACTTCATATTCCCAAAAGAAGACCTAGTTAAAACCGCAATCTGCAAACAAGAACCAGAAGGATGTTAATTAATGAAACAGGAAGACTATGAAACCTACAAAAAAGACCAAAGCAAGGCATCTAAAAGCAAGCTGAAAAATCTCATAAATACATATGCAGAAATCAACAACAGGATTAGTAACGAATCCTCAATTGAACTAGACATAGTAAAGAAACAGATAAAGGAAACCTATCAAGAAGAAATCTACTTTACACTAATCGATGAAATTGAAAGACCTGTACGCTTCAACATCGATGAGAAATCCAAAAAGTACTTCATTGCGATATTTACGGATATTGAANNTTGAAGAGTACAACGAAGGTTCACGTAAGATTTCAAAGCTGTTTCTAGACAGGCTTGAGCTGAAAAATCTTACTCCAGAAGACATTAGAGAAATAGCTGATGAAGATGAAAACTTCCAAGGAGTAATCATAAACCCTCATAGTCAGAACTTTTCTATTGATTTGAAAAACATCTAAAACAAGAGAAACAATAAATATGCCCCAGATATTGCGATTAGAACTGTCAGAACAACAATGACCATGTTTTTGATGTTGAAATTTCTTTTTATTTTTGAAACATTCCTTTCAAAGTCATATCCGCACTTGACGCAGAACCTACTGTTCTTGTTTAGTTCTCTTCCGCATTTGGGGCAGTATTTACTCATTTTTAATCACTATTCATTTATCCATTTATAATCTGTTGATGTTACAAGCTCTCCCTGATTATTGGTTATCTCTATTACGCAATTTGATATATTTACAGGACTATGTGATTTGTATAAAAAAATATCCATTGTATTGTCATCCTCTATTGTATCATACTTTAGATCATCAGAGAAGGCCATTAAAACATTGCCTGACGCATTATACCATGTTGCCTTTACGTAGTATGTGTTCGCTTCCTTTGGAGCATTTGTTAAGACAGCATCCAAATAATAGCTAATAGTTCCATCGCTATTGTTTGACTGGGACTGATGAACATTAATCAATGCCTCATTTCCAGGCTCTATCCCACCTAGTCCAAGGCTGTTTATTCCAATGGCTATCAATGCAACTATTATAATGATGCCAACTCCCAACAACAATCCTTTTTTCTTTGAAAACTCTTTTTTGCTGAATTTGTCACCTAAATCATTGGTATTTGTATTTTCTTGGATGTTGTCTGATAGCTTATTTTCTGAAGATGTTTTTGTATTCTTCACTTCAAGAGGCTCCCCACATTCCTTGCAGAATGCATAGCCACTATCGTTTTCACATCCACATTTGGGACACTTCATGATTTTTACACCTCTACATTAAGTTTTGTATTAAGTTATACATATCTTTAATGTAATTTTAAAATAGCTAAGTATATATAATATGAAAAATAGATTGTGTATAAAATATTATTAAGTTTGTGGCATAATGGAGTATAGTGATATGAATCTAGGAGAGGACATAAGGTCCAACAGTAAGCTCAAAACCTGCATAAACAAATATGAAGAACTTTTAAACAAATATGGGGATGAGCTAAATAATATAAAGAGAAATATAAACGAGGCCCTCTTTGAGGAATATCTCATAACAATAAAGTCGAGGATTAACAAGGAATCAAACATTGTTAGAATGAAAAATAAAGTAAATTCCAAAAGCTATATGATACCTATATTTACAGATGAATTTGAATATATAAAGGGAATTGAATCTTTTGATTTTGAAGATGAGGAGGTTGATGAGGAACCCTACATAACCACAATAGATGAATTCATCGAACTTGCCCGAAAGGACCCTCACTTTCAGAGCCTCATTGTAAATCCACACGACCAGAACTTCATAATAGATATGGAATCCGTTCTGGAATACAATACAAAATAGCTTTATAAACATTAAGGGGCAAAATAATAAATTAGTGATTTTATGGAAATAAACAATGATGACTTTAAGGAAATAGAACTGTTTTGCCCTACATATCCTGCAGGAGAGGATATGAACTTTGTAGCCTTTGGAAGTGCAGAAGACTTTAAGATTCCAGTATTTACAAACCATGAAAGCTATAGGGAAGGCTTTGAGTACCTGAAACTTGGCGAACAGGATCAAGAGTACAATCTCTACACCACACATATGAACTTCTTCATCCAGCTTGCGGCAAACGATCCTGGCTTTACAGGACTTATCGTAAACCTTCCAGAAGACGGGATAATTCTCGACAAGGAAAAGCTATTGAGCTTTATAGACTAGTTGCAGATGAAACGGAAGTCACACCTGTCACAATTCTGTGATTTTTTCCTTTCATCAAACTCCCCATTCTTTATTTTTTCAACGATTGTATTCATCCTCTCAATATAATTCTGAATTTCTTCCTTTTCGAACTGGACTGTAACTGTTTTTTGTGACTTTACGAAGTAGATTCCAGCCTTATTAATATTCTCATTTTCGTACTTGGAATCCATAGCTAATGCGTAAAGATAT
>DAII01000123.1:0-3630 GCA_002496065.1 Methanobrevibacter sp. UBA586 | reverse complement strand
CTAATCAATGATGTAGATGTCACCATCCTTTTTATAAATCAGGTCAATACTTCCAACAACATTGAAACCTTCCTCAAAAATGTTGAAGTTATATTCAGATTCCAGAAGCTCCACATCACCAATCTCATCATAGAATGCATAAATATTATCTTTGAACATTTCAAGCTCATCCTTATCCTTGGAAATGTTTGAGGTACTCATGAAGACATCCTCTATTATCAAATCGCATTCCTCTTGGGAAATATCGGGATTGTCTATCTTAGCTATGTTAACCTTGTTGAAGGCATTGTGGATTGCACTTCCCATACGGATTGCATCGTTCTCCGATACCTTAAAGTTAAGGTCATACAATAACTTATACCTGAAAGGACAGTCCTCATAGGCCTTAAGACTGGTATAACTTGTATTTAGAACATCAAGCTCATTGTGAGAATAGACTGACTGGCATGGGACTATTGAGGAACAATCCAATGTCCTTAGAAGACCTTCACTTACCAAATCCTCAAATAGTGGATGAACATCTCCCAAAAATGAAAGCAAAACTGTGTCCTGAGCCCTTGTAATGGCAACATAAAGAATTCTAAGCTCCTCAAAATCATGATATGCCTCTTCCTCCTCCTGAAGCCTATCATTATATTTGAGACAGTCGTTTGGAGTGAAATAGGTATAGGTAGGATAGATGAAGTTCTTCTTGGAAGGATCCTCATACTTTTTAGGAAACTTGTCCACCTTTATTGAAGGAATTATGACAACTGGAAACTCAAGACCCTTGGATTTGTGTATTGTCATTATCTGGACTCCCTCATCATCAGATACAGGTGTCTCCTCCCAATTTTCAATATTATTCCTAAGAAATTTGAAGTATCCTGCAACGTCATCATTGTACATCACGTTCTCGAAGTTGTAGATTGATTCACTTATAACAGAGAAATTGTTCAGTGACCTCTCATCACAGCTGTCAAAGTAGTCTGTAAGCTCCAGGATGTCGTAGAAGAATTCTAGAACTGTTTTGGTCTTGTATGTATCGTCGACAAATGAAATTACATCATCTATTTTAGCCAAAAATTCTTCAGAGGAGACATTTTCATTAGCCATTTTTTCAAGATTGTCAAGCCTGTCAATAATTCCACCTTCAACCAGTTCCTTGTTTTTTGAGCCCAGATTACGTGCATAATCCAATTTGGATGTGATGTATTCATGGTCAAGTCTTTCCCTTGACTTGTTCTTGATTCGTTCAAGGACTGTAGAAAGCCTGATTCCTATGTTTTTGGAAACCTCAACCTTAAGGTCATTAAGCCTTTTGAAGAATTCCCTATCCTCAGGTTTTTTAATCATCTCCAGATCTATTTCTGGTCTTGGAACCCTTTCAAACATCTCCTCCAACATCTCATCGGTTCTGTTCAAAGCAAAAGCACTATTATTTTTGAATATTGCAGAGAATTTCTTGATGCGAGCAGCCTTTCCCACATCCCTCTTATAGATTTCTTTGATTGTCTCCAGTGCATTTTCCTCAAAGGTATCCTGAAGGTCATTTAGCATATTGCAAGTTTCGTCGGAGAGATCCCATAGTGTTGGAGTGAAACTCTCTCCAGTAAATGCTCTTAGATTAAGCCACTCAGTTTCCCATCTGCTCAGCTGATATGGTCTTAAAGGTTCCGGAAGAATGTAGTGGAGAATTGTAATGAAGGACATCACATCATCGTTGTTGAGGAGATTGGAGTAGTTCTTAACATCAAAAGGAATGCCTTCATCCTTGAAGAGATTAATGATGTTACCTGGTGTCTGGCCCTTTAGAGAACGAAAGAGAATAGCTACATCACTGTATTTCTCAANNCTCTTCCTTAAGGGTTTTGATAAAGTCTTCTATCTTAGCCGCCTCATCGTCATTGTCCTCGTTTGTTATGTAATAGTTAGATGAGTTGAAATCACGAACATATTCCATGTTCTTTTGAGATTCAGGTGCCCTTCTGTCCCTGATAAATTTCTCTGTAAGAGTTACCACGTTTTCAGTTGAGCGATAATTCTTGTTCAGTGAAATCATATGGCCGTTGTAATCATCAGCCATATCCATAAGATAGTCTGAGGAGGCTCCTCTAAATCCATAAATACTTTGATCTACATCCCCCACAACGGTAAAACTATCAGCCCCTTTAAGCAGAATCTCGAAAATGTAGTACTGAATCGGATTGGTGTCCTGGAACTCGTCTATCAGTATGTTTTTGTAGTTTGTTTCGGGGTTTTCCTTCAAGAACTCAAGTGTCTTTATCTGAAGGGTGTCGTAGTCAACGAGATAATTCTTGTCAAGGAGATTCAGGTACTTCTTATATGCCCTTGCAATCTGAAGATAACGTGCATTGTACCATGATTCCTTTAGAATGTCATCGTTTTGGACTTCTTTGTAGGGAAAACCATCTAATGTGTCTTTTACAAGCCTAATGTATTCATCAGCTATTGGTCTGTTCTTGGAAATGTAGTCAACCAACTTGCTACTATCAACGTTAAAGGTGGAATATTCACTGAACTTTCCTATGACATCGCTTATATTTTTGTTTGGAATATAGAACTCGTTTTCAAATCCAAGATATTTCCTGTTCTTATAAATGAAAAGTGTCTTTTTCTGATTGTAGTCATCATCAAGAATCTCATAGGCGAAATTACCGTATTTCTTGAGAAGATCATAGCAGAAACCGTGAATTGTGGATATCTGCATCTTGTTGATGATTTCAGAATCAATGTCTTCAAAGAGACGGTTCTTAAGCTCTTCTGTAGCCTTTCTTGTAAAAGTAATGACAAGCAGGGTTTCGGGATCCACTTTTTTCTCGTTCAGTAAAAATTTGACCCTTTCAGTCAGTACACGTGTTTTACCAGATCCTGGACCTGCTTCAATTATTAAAGGCTCATCACCATCATAGGTTACGGCTTCCTTCTGCTTTTCGTTTAGGTTGATAGTCATGACTAATATTATGTTTAAAGTATAATATTTATGTTGCCATATAAAAATTAGTAAAAAAAAAGAGCCTACTCAATAGACTCTTCTGTTGTTTCTTCTTCCTCTACAATATCAGGATTGTTGTAATATTTGTATCTGTAGGACATTTTGTATCCCTTGTTCACCCTTCTGACAGGTTTCTTCCTGAATTTGAAAGGTGGTTTTTCATGAGGCTTGTTGTACTTTTTAGAATGTCCTCCCGAAAGCAACTGCTGCTTGTGTCTGGAGTGAGGGGCCTTGTACATATTCTTTCGAAGAAGCCTCCTTCTGTGACTCATTAACTTTAACATTTAAATTACCTATTGACGAAAAGCAGATTTATCTAAAGTAGCTTGAATTTCATCAATCCTGTCAACAACAACCTTAATTGCTTGTTCCCCTTGACGAGTTGGATTTATACCTTGTTCCACAAGTAAAGCGTCCCTAATATCTCTTAACCTATCAATTGAATCGATTTTCATAATTGTACTATAAAACATGTGCTTCTGTCCTCCCATTATAGTCTTAGATGTATTATAATTATGATAAGGATATTATATAAACATTTCAATGAAATGTGATTATTTCAAGAGTTCCAGGAGTTGTAAATACAGAAGTTAGATATGCAAACTTTCCAAATCCCAGCTATGATGAAAGTGTGC
>DAII01000056.1:25022-25755 GCA_002496065.1 Methanobrevibacter sp. UBA586 | reverse complement strand
ATATGATATTCTATTAATTAGAAAATTACCCTATCCTCTTCCAACAACTATTGAATTGAACAATATAAGTGGTTAACATTATATGACCCTCAAACATCAAATAAAACATGCAGACTTTACATGGCTGTTAGGAATCAATCAGAAAAGACAATTGATAACAATCCATTACAAAGAAGAAAAGCTATACCTGGTGGAAATTGGAATATATAGAGAAGTTCTACTTCTGTAAATCCTTTTGATATACATCAGATGATGTAACTAGAAGAAATAGTTCTTACTCCGACGACATTAAGGGTGTTGGATGAGGAATGGTAAGTAAGAGATACTATTGATGAAGCATTAACTATTATATCAAAAGCGAAATTATCTAAAATACTTCAATTCACAAAAAACAGATAAGAAAACAATAAATGATGCAAATCAAGGAANNAAGTTCTAATTGTGTGTACTGGGGGCAAGTTTGTTCTCGTATCAAAAAATCATAGGTCATAATGTTCAATTTGTCCATGTTAAATGCAAAGTTTCAGGTACTGGTAACATATGATTAAGACCCAAACATGAAAAACATACATATAGAAATTGGATTAACAGAGATCCTGCTACTGTTGCAGATACAACATCTGGTAATGTTAAAGCTAATTGGTGCAGTGATGGACACTTGATAGCTTATAATAATCAGGGATATTTACTGATTTATATAGTATTTAAATTTCAACTTATTTTTTTATTTTTA
>DAII01000056.1:16158-25006 GCA_002496065.1 Methanobrevibacter sp. UBA586 | reverse complement strand
GGTTGATTCTTATTCTATGTTATAATGAAGAATCATATGAAAATTCTTTAATTAAATTGATTCAAAATTATGGACTGTTGATTAAAGAGAAGTTGAATATCCATATATTGTTATTTTTATAAATTAGTTGTATATGAATTTAAATCTCTTTCAAGAAAAGATATATATACATCAAAAGCATATTAATTAAATAGATACAAGTTGTACTCTATTTAACTATAATGCATTTTGTGTTAAAAATAAAGGCATTATTACAAAATACATTAAAATAATTGGAAAATAAAAAGATGAAAATATGAGACCAAACCCACCAAACTATAATGAAGGAAAATTTAATGAATTAGTTGATGAAGTTAGAAATGGCAAAAAAGTAGCTGAAATCGAAGGTGTTTTAGGATTTAAAGCAGAACTTTTTAATAATGGTCTATTAAAATATTATAAAGGTGAACCTTACCAATTAATGCCATTTGGTACTTTTTCATCAGCCGAAATGGAAAAAAAACTATTTAGAAAGCCTTGTGTAGTTACTATTGATTTTAAAGGGAAAAAAAACAAATTTATTGTTTGTGAAGATACAGATGAGACTGCGGAATTTGTGAAAATGATTAACTCACAAATTACTCAAGGTAAAATTATAGATGAAGTAATAAGAACAATAAAAACAGATTTAGTAACTTCTAATATTGCAAATAAAATAAATGATAACACAAATAGTTTAACCGATGAATTAGAAAAAGCACACGATTTATATGAAAAAGGAATCTTGACAGAAGATGAGTTTAATGAAATTAAAAAGAAAATAATTAATAAATAATTATTTAAATTACTAGCACTATCAGTTACAATTTTTATCTTAACATTAGGATNNGATTAAGTGATAACATATAGAGTCAAAAAAGCTAATTATAATAAATTAGATAAGATTGCAAAAATGCAGCGGGAATTGAAATTGACTTTGAAAAGCTGGAACATGAGGTAAGATATTATGCAGCAGAGAAAAGTATTTCAAGATACCTACTCAACTTATCTGAGTTGAAAATATGTTATCTGGAATTGTCAGTGGAGCATTTGAAGCTAAAAACAGATTATTTAAAGACAAAATGGATAATAATTAAAAAAAGAGAACCGCAGCAAGAAAATCAATATTTTCTTGCTCTTCCAACACGACGAGCCAATACAAGTTCACCAACGGAAATCAAACCTGCAAAGAACTTTTCAAGTCNNCCAGATAGCTTCACCGAATGTTGAATTCCTAATATTGTTTTCATATTCTTCAGCACTTATTTTTTTACCTGTGGCTCTTGTGGAAACTATAGCTGATGCTTCCATTAAATCCTCCCAGGTAACTCCCTTAAGCTGTTTCTGCATGGCCTCATAAATGCTGTCTACCTTGATATCGTAAAGTGCAGAGAGCAGTTTAACAATATCACATGATCTGATAATTCCAACTACCTGACTGTCATCATTCAAAACAGGTACTGCAACATAATGATTATCTGCAGTCATGATTACAGCCAATCTTGCAGGAGCATTTTCATTAATTGTTTCCACTTCACTAGCTGAACTCATTACCCCCGCGATTTCAGAAATTCCTTCCCTGAGACCTCTTGTAATGTCAAAAGAAGTGACCCATCCTATTAATTTCATGTCATCATCCACAACAGGACAGGTAAATCTACGAATCTCCTCCATTACCTTTGCCACATCTTCAACCTTATCGTCAGCATGAATATATGCAAATTTTGTATCCATTAATTGTTTAGCTTTCATTTTCATCTACCTCCTCATCTTTTACAAGTTTTAACGCACCAACAGGACAGCGGCTGGTACATTCAATACATCTGATACATTTATCATCATCTAAAACAACTTCACCGTTTTCAAGCCTAATAGATTCAGTAGGGCAGTTCTCTTCACACAAATAACAGTTTACACAAATATCCTGATTGATTTCAAGGTTTTTGTTGTAAATTAAAGGCCCCACATATCTTTCCAAATTAACAAAGTCCCCTATTGAAGTTACAACACATGCTCCACACCCAATACAAAGCTTTTTATTGATAACCGGATAAAGTGTGTCCTCATCAAGTTCAACATCTACTTCAATATTATTGTCTTCAAAATATTCCTTAAATTCAAGAGTATAAGCTCCAGTCGGACAGAAACTAGGAACATCCCCCTCAACATTACAGGCATGGTAATTAATTGATATGTCATCCATCCTAATAATTCTGTGAGGAATAACCCTTTCAGTCAAATAATACTTTACATCTTCACTTTCTTCAGTGTCAAATTCAACAATGTTTTTAATGATTTTAATACATGTAATCGGACATGTCTGAACACATATTTCACATTTAACACAGTCATCCTGCCTTATTTTAGCTATTTTGAATATGCTCGCTTCATCAATTGCATTAACAGGACATACTTCTGCACATAAGTTACATCTAACGCAATCCGGACCTATAGCTATTAATTCAACTTCTGATTGAAAATCGCCCAATTCAAATTTAAAATCATCAGTATTATCCTCCAAATCAACAGATTTTAAATAAACGTCATGTTCCAAGCTTTTCATTTCTTTATCAAACGATATGTCCATAATATTACCAACTGTCAATTAATTTCTTCAAATCTTCTTCACTAGGGAAGTTTTCCATACCAATAGCTTCAATAGCCTTGCTGGCTGTGAAATTACCTAAAATACATGATTTCTCCAAGTTGAAACCGTTTAACTGTCCGTATAAAAATCCACTGTTAAAGCTATCGCCGGCACCAGTAGTATCTACAACCTTGCTTTTGTGTGCTTCCACATCACACTGCTCAGTTGAATTGATTGCAAATACTCCTTCACTACCTTTTTTAACAACAACAGTTCCTATTCCAGAATCCAACACATGTTTAGCTATTTTCTCAATATCCAAATCACCTAAATCCTTATAAAGCATCTTTAATTCGGATTCATTTATTAAAAGAATATCTGTTCTCTCAAAAATTGGCTGAAGCTCCTCCAATCCCTTTTCAACGTAAATCATACCTGGATCAAAACTTAAAATAATATCATCTTCCAAATCATCCAAAAGTTCAATCTGGGTCTTGAAACTGTCTCCAACAAATGAAGTGTAATGGATTATTTTAGAAACATTTACGTTTCTTGGATTTATTTCAGTTATTTTTATCTCATCATTTACACCAGGATCAACGTAAAGGGCACGATTTCCATCCTTGTCCACAAATCCCAATACCTTGCCTGTTGCACCTTCAGAGGAGTAGATTAAATTATTTGTATAAACACCATTAAAAGCCAAATTAAGCTCAATAACCTCACCGTCATCATCTTCAGCTATCTTGCCTATGAATGAGGTTTTCCTGTTTAGCTTGGAGAGACCTATGATTGTATTGGCTGCTGAACCNNTGTGATTTAATGAAACTTTCCTGATCTTTACATGCAATGTTTTCAACTGAATAAAGCTTATCTACATTCAATGCTCCAAATCCTATTACATCAACATCGATGTCATTGTCTATAATTCTCATGTTATTAAACCTATTTTAGCAAATCAAGTAAATTATAAATTTTATCTCCAAGTTTACCGTCATAGTTACCTGCAGATACTGCAAGAACTCCTTCAAATTCCAGAACTTCATCAATACCTGCTTTTACTGCTTCCTTCATTGCTTTCTCATCAGTTGCATTGATTACAATTTCAGGAACATAATTTATTCCATTAGGTACCTTTGACTCCTCTCCAAGTTTTTCCTTAAGTGACGGACAGTAAACGTGATTGGTGGTTGGGCCGATTTCAGGGAAATTTGTTTCCGGTTTTGAAGCAGCTGAACAGACATCAAATGGAGTTGTAGCTCCTTCCACAGCCATTATTGCATCAAGGGCCTTTTTACCTGCATGCAACACTGCTTCTTGGGTGGAACATAAATACCAGAAGTTTGCTCCCATAATTCCATCATTCAATATGAATTTTTCCTCAATCTGGAAATCTGGAACTGCAATTGGAACGTTAATCATTCTTCTGTTGTATTTTTCAATAATCCATTCATATCCATCTCCACAGTGTCCAATAATATCCATCATTTCAATGGATTCATCAGAAACCTTGTCTGCATAATCAAAAACACGTGTAAATGGTTTTACAAGGATATCCTGTCTTAATCTATAAGATAATTCAAATGCGAATTTATCAACATCATCTCCACCAAGCCAATATTGTACAACAGCACCATATCTTCCGTCTGGGGTTTCGCTTTTCGGTAAGAATCCTTCCACTCCCCCTTCAACTCTTCCAATTACAGCACTTGGAGTGGCTGTTGAGTCATATGCAGCCTTCTTTAGAATTTCCATGTTTGGAGCTGTAATTAATGCTCTTACATATTTTCCTTCAAAAGCCTCGAAATATGTATCTTCAACGTGACTATAATCCATATTATTACCTCTTTATCCTAATTCTCCTATATTTTGTCCACGAATTGTATTTCGCATTTTACTACTTATATCAACAATTTCATCAAAATTGTCATCATCTATTATTTTTATAATTGGATAATTCTTATCATCAAAAGTATTTAAAAATTTACATTTAACATCACTGTTAATATAATAATTTTCCAGCAGGCCTTCAATATTGTCTGAAGAATTGTAATCTGAAATAAATTTTAAAACATGNNTTATCGTTTTCATTAAAAATGTTTGCTATTAAAAGGCTTGCAATTGCAGATTCTGATATGATAGCTATTTCTGCAGCCCTGATGGAGTACTTGTTTCCATTAAAGGAAACGCTTATTCCATTGTTGTTTCTTGCAAATTCCAAGGGTTCAACATCAGTAATACTGTCTCCGATGTAAAATAGTTGATTTTGATCTATGTTTCTATCAGATATTATCTCTTTAATAGCTATTTTCTTTCCTTCCCCTCCAACTACTTCTACATCTCTTATTGAATCGTAGAAGCTCATCTTAGGTATCTCTTCAAAGAATATTCTGTCAAACATTTCATAATCTTCTGGATTTTTAAGAATCTGATTTTTGAAATCTTCAATTAACTCCTTTTCACTATCCAATATAGGAATATCCATATTTACTTGAGTGTAAAATGTATTTTCAAATGGAAAATCCATATAATCAGAGAGAGCTTCAATATATTGACCATAGCTAGTACTAACTATGTAATGATTCATTGTTTCTTTAATATAATCAAGAAGATCTTTGGAGTCCTTTAAGNNTTTAAGATAAAAATGTTGTTTCTGGAAAACTCAACTATGTCATCATTGGTAATTCCATCCTTGAGGAAAAATGGAAGAATCAACTTTAAAGTGTTTCCTGCCTTATAATTCTCCTTTTTAACAATATCTGCCAAGTAATCATCATATAAACTTAAAATTTTGAATAATTCTCCACCATCATCAATAAAATAATCTGCAAGCTCATATGCATTGTCATTTAATGTTAATGGACCTTCACAATCTGTGATATATGATTTTGGTTTCATTCAAACACCTCTTTGGAGACTATTCTTCAATCTCTTCTTTAATTTCCTTTTCAAAGTCTATGTTGATTGCCTCTACAGGACAGATTTGTTCACATTCCCTACAGTAAATACAATTTTCCTCATCAAAGAGTATTTTATCATCCTCACATGAAAGAGCAGATGTTGGACAGTTTTTAACACAAATTGTACAGACTTGACATCTCTTATCAGATAGGGAGAATTCTCCTTTTCTTTCACCATCCACATAAAGACGTGCAAAGTACAGTTTGCCATCCTTTGTATAATAATAGTCATCATAAACCTTAATTGCATCAAATTTACAGGTATCTGCACACAAGCCACAGTAAACACAATTGTTTTTAATCATAANNATGTCAATTTAATTGCAGAAACCGGACAGACATTCAGACATTCCCCACATGCAATACAGTTTGAATTCATGACCTTGATATGTCTTTTAATTAATTTGGTGTTATTGTTGAGAATATTACTAACTTTATCTACACTTATGCTTTTGTCCAAGACTAAACCAAGTTCCTTTTCAATTAAAACATCAGTAACTTCAACATCATGATATTCCATAGCAGGTTCATCGTCAAATACCATCATCAAGTTATTAGCTATGTTGTTTAAAACGTCATTGATACCTATAATGTTAAATGACAGCTTCTTCATATCCCTGTTAACTATTTCTGAGACTATATCAAAGTATTTGATGTCTGTGTATGTTGAAAATGCCCTTTTACGTGAAGAGTATTTGATAGCTCCTGATGGACAGGAATGCATACATTCCTCACATCTTGCACAGTAAGACGGATTGATGTAAGGTAATTTGCTTGTTTTACTTACTTCAATTGCTCCCATAGACGGACAAACACGAGTACAGGTCATACAACCAATACAATCATTTTCTTTAATGACAATTGCCTTTCCACCTTTGACAGTTTTAGGAATCAGTTCACCATACTTGATTGCATCGGTAGGACACACCCTAAAGCAGTATCCGCAACGAATACATTTGTCAGGATCGATTTCACTGTGAGCCTCTCCAGAACCTGTCGCATTGATGTGAATGGCTCCTGTTTTACATGCCTGAACACAGGCCCCACATGCCTTACATAATTTGCTGTTTATATTTGGAACATTTTCCTTGATTGGTGGAGCCATGGTCTGATTGATTGTGATTGCATCATAAGGACACGCATTACGACAGAGTACACATCCGAAACATGTGCTGTTGATTTTGGTATGACCATCAACGGGGTCAATCAATATAGCCCCAATAGGACAGGATGCAAGGCACGGCTTGTCCTCACAAATGTCACATTTACTTTGATCTATGGAATATTCAATGTCAACATCCCTAATAGGTCTTGGAGTCTTAGTATAACTATCAATCATAATATCATTCCACCACAATATCGCTACATATATTTGAATTTCTCACACTGATGTAAATTACCTCATCACCATCTTCATTCTGTTCCAAAGCAAACTTAGCTAGGAAATACTTGATAACTGAAAACGGACAGGTTTGATAACAGATACTACATCTTAAACATTTTTCATTATCCCTTACGATAGTATCGTTTTTCTTATCAAAACTGATTGCACCGGTAGGGCATTCAGGAACACATAGCTGGCATTTTTTACATTTTTCACTATCCCAATCAATAATCCTTATTTTCATTCTGTTGACGGCTTTTCTAATAATTTCCATAGCTATTTCTTCATCGGGAATAATCTCCAATGCCTGATCCCAAATTTCAGTTATAGGAACTTCATACTGCAGCAAACTATCTTTCTTAAGACTTCTTAAATCATCTGTTTTACTTTCAATGAATTTTTCCAAGAATTTTACCACAAGTGCAATCAGGTCCTTTTGATCTTGGAGATTGTCAACTATTACTGCTTTCATTGCTCCCTCTACAGGACAGACGTCAACACATTCGTTACAATGAATACATTTAAGTTGATTTACAACAATCCTGTCATCCACAACAGATATCGCATCTACAGGACATGTTTTCATGCATTTTTTACATCTGATACAGAGATAATCATCAACTATATACTGCCTTTTAGAAGGAATGATGTTGAATTCCGGTTTTATTAAATGGTTTTCACCACATTCCAAGGTTTTAGGGTCTGTCGGACAGACTTCAGCACAAAAACCACATCTGATACAAGCCCCTTCATTAATAACAGGATAGGTAATTCCCTGATTATCATCATTGTCCTTATCCCTTACAAGAATGATTGCATGAGGAGAAGGACATGATGCAGTACATGCACCACAAGCTATACAATACTCCCTATTGACTTTAGGAAAATCTCTGAACCTTTGAGGCTTATCCATCATTTTTGGCAGAGAATGTGCATTGGAAAACTTATCTACCCATTTTTTTCTTGCGAAGTCATAGATATACCATATTAAAGAAGACATTTAAATTACCTCGAATAAGTCTTTTTTAACAGTTTCACCATGCTCATTGGTAACCGCCACTCTCTCAGCACAGGCAATACACGGATCGCTGGATGCATAGGTTGCAACGGCATCTGCAATTGTAGCTACGTCCTTAAGCATGTATTTTGCACAGGCATCAATGTTTGAAATACTTGGAGTTCTGATGGAGATGTTTTTAATCAGGTTTCCATTGGTTTCGACCATATAGGTAACCTCACCACGAGGAGCCTCATTCTTGTGAGTTACAAATCCTGTTTTGATGTCTACAGGGACTCTAATATCTCCCTTAGGCATATTATTAATAGCTTGTCTGATTAGACTAATGGATTCAGGGATTTCATCAAATCTGTTTAATGTCCTTGCGTAGTTGTCTCCTTCTTTTCTCCAAATTGTTTTAAAATCAAAATGATCCCTATAAGTATAATGCTCTTCTCTAAAATCGTATTTGATTCCGGAACCTCTTCCTATAGGCCCTACGGCTCTTCCTTTAATAGCTTCTTTTTTAGTCATTTTTCCTACATCTTTTGACCTTAAAGCAACCACAGGTCCTTCTGCATACAGTTCACGAGTCAATGGAAATTTTTCTTCAACGATTTTGAGATTTTCAAGAATTGGCTTGAAGAATCTGTCATCAGCATCCATTTTTACTCCACCAACAACATTCCAACCCATATTAACCCTATTTCCGGTTAACAGTTCAATTGAATCCATGATGTATTCCCTCATGTCCAAAACCTGCATGAACAATGTTTCATGCTCCAGACACTTGAAAAATGTTGAATTTGCAAGTAGGTGACTTTGAATCCTATCGAGTTCATTGGTAATCACCCTTAAAAATTGAGCCCTTAACGGTGCCTCAACTCCTGAAATCCTTTCGA
>DAII01000056.1:9582-16153 GCA_002496065.1 Methanobrevibacter sp. UBA586 | reverse complement strand
AATTCCACAAATTCTTTCACATAGGAAAATGGCCTTTTGCCAGTTTTTACCTTCAATAATCTTTTCGATTCCCCTATGAACATAACCATACTCTATTTCTGCCTTGAGTACTTTTTCTCCTTCGGTTTGGAGTTTGAGTCTTAAAGGTTCTTTTAAACCTGGGTGAATTGGTCCAATTGGTAAAATCATTTATCTTCCCTCCCACGTTGAGCTATGGCATCTGGTCCAACAGCAAGAATGGCTTCCAAAATCTCTGTTGGACGTGGCGGACAGCCAGGAATTGAAGCGTCCACAGGTATGAAATTGGAGGCAGGAGCATGAACTTTTCCCCCTTCCTGATTAAATACATCTCCAGAAACAGGACAGTTACCAACAGCCACCACAATCTTTGGTTCAGGTGCCTTATCATAAATTCTTTTGAGATCAGTTACCCATTGCTCTGTAACTGCTCCTGTGAGTAAAAGAACATCAGCTTCACGAGGATTGTTATGGACATAAATACCATATTGCTCTAAATCGTATCTTGGAGATAACAATGCAACAAGTTCTACATCACAACCATTACAACCTCCGCAATTTACAATACAAACATGAATTGAGCTTTTTCTTACAATATCTTTAATAGTATTTAACATTGTAATCATTCCTCTTTAAGATTGATACTCTTAAGTATCTGTAAAATTTCTTGTTTTCCTTCTTCTATAACTTCATCATACTCTCTGCCCTTGTCATACACTTCATCAGCAAGCCTTGTCTTGATTTCATCAGCTTCTTCAGGTGTGATAAGTTCTAAAGTTCCAGACAACCAACAAAGTCTTAAATCCAAGTAAATCTGCTCTTTAAGGGCAAGATAGTTTGCAGAATCCCATGTGGAATGCAGAGATTCTAGAGAAGACATGTCCAAACAATTCATAAATATGTCTTCCATTTCCTCAATACTTATTCCAAATTCATCAGCCAGTGGAGCGACAATATCCTTCCCCCATTTGAAGCTACGAAGAATCCTTTGTTTCATTACTATAAAACGTTCTTCATCATTCATATAATCACACCATTAAAATAAAGTGAATTATCAAATAAATCACTCCAGAAACTATAATTCCTATAGCTGTCTCCTTTCTTCCGTATCCTGGTCTTTGACAAAGTACAAAACCAACCAAGAAGAATCCGATAGCTAGTAATATCCAAGACCATGAACAATTGAAAACTAAAATCCACCCTACAAGGGCAATGACAAGTGACTTTGCATCTATGCCCTCAATAACGTAAGGCTCTGAGTGAATTTTATAACTCCATAATAGTCCTGCTATGGAACCTACAACAAAAGTTATTAAATAAATTAAGTAATCTAACATCAAATTATCTCCTTAGAATGGTTTGAAATGCATAATAAACAATATGCAAATAACAGCGATTGTAATAAAGAAAAATACTTTCTCCAAACTTTCAAGATGATGAGACCAATGACCTTTATTTACAACCAATACCAAAGCAAATAAAATTATTCCCATAGCTATGATTGGAAGTGCAATGCCCCATTGGAAATAGCTGACGGTAGCTCCAATGAAAATTATTCCGAAAGCTACCAAGGAACATAAATATACGATTGCATTATCCTTTTTCATTTACATCATCACCTATATTATTATCATTAAAATTGTTGCAAAAAAACATATCGCACAAATTGTTATCTGAGTCATTACAGCATGATTAGGACTTAACATTGGAGTAGTTGCATTGATAAATCCTGTTACAACTGAAATCAAAATCAAACCTATAATGAGCCATACTATTGAAATCGGACCGAAGAATACAGTTAGGAATACCCAACAGAGTACAAACCATGCAACGGATTCTGAAAACATTAAAAATCCTCTCAATACACCAAAGTGTTCTGTTTCATACCCAGTGACCAAATCCTTACCCTTGGTAATTGCGAAAGGAGAATAAGGAGATTTGGTTAAAAGCAATGTGAAAAACATCACTGCTGCAAGAGGAATGCTCAATACCAATGGTCCGTGAACTGACTGGTAGCTTATGATTTCAGCAATGTTCATTGATCCTGTCGGTGCATATACAAGAACAATTGCCGCAAATAAAGGAAGTTCAGTTGCTGCTGATAAAACCGCCCTTACACAGCTCATCTTACCATATGGAGAACCAGAACTTGATCCTGCATTGTGTTCAACAATCTTGTAAATTGCATAGACACCAAATAAAATCAAAAGTGAATTTTCTGTTACAGGTCCCACTATTACTCCAATGACCCAAACTACAGCCAATATGAAAATAATGCCCACATAAAACGGCATTGAAGCTGTTTTTGGATAATCTGTTTCCTTAAAGAAAAACTTCAAAGAGTGCAACAGGTTTTGTATGATTGGAGGGCCAGGTCTTTCCTGAACACGTGCCATGATTTTTCTATGTAATCCAAGTAAAAGACTTCCTCCAAGAAATGCTATGATTACATTAATTAAAATATCTGCCATTAATAACATAATATCACTAATATCCTGTGAACGGTTCTTTGACCCTTCCCTCTTTGTCTCCTTTTCTTGGTTTTGCCATGGTAATTAATCCTAAACACAGAATCCACATAGGAATGCATATAATAGCTATTGCATAAACCACCCAAACAGGTATGGTGAATATTAACCCATACAAAATAGCCAAGGTTGATAAGATTAATAATATGCTACAAATTGTTTTTTGTTTACTCATAATACTACCTCATAACAAAACTAATAATAAAATTTCAATCGCTCTTATAATAACAAACAATGAGCTTAAATGTATAATTACCAAAAATGGTGATCCTGCTGTTCTAAACATTTCTGCTTTTGATGCAAAGAACGGTGCTACACCACTTTCTCCTAAAACACCTAGTAATATCAAAGCTGCACCGAATATTACCATAGGTGTTGCCTGTATTTGAGATAAGGCAAATAAACTTAATGTTCCTGTAGATGCCAAAATAATAGCTGCTCCACCAAACAACGGCAAACTGCACATCATTGCTATTAAACCGTAGTTGAATGCTGAGTTAAGAACACTAACCTGTCTTACTGCAGATACAATACCTATATTCAAAATACCTATTAATGCCATGAACAATGTGAAATTGAATAAATCTCCTGTAACCATGGCTCCTGCAGATGCCAATCCACAAATAATCGCCAAGAATCTTCTTTGTTTAAATTCCTTTTTACCAACAGACACATCTGTATTTTTAAGTGATCCGAAGGAAGCCTCAACCTGAGTTTCTGAATTACTTACAGCAATTATTATTGTAAATGCCAACAATATTGCAAACAAGAACAAATTGAAAGGTGTGAAATACAATACGATATCACCAAAAGGAATAGTTCCAAGTAAATTTCCGCCAAGTGTTGTAAAATCCATATTTAACTCCCCTCAATCATTTTCTATCAATATCATCATTCATAAGCATTCCAATTAAACCAACTTTTGAAGCTACTTTTAATAACAATCCACATGCTGCAAGTAACAGTGCAACCAACCAATATCCAGGAGCAAGGAAGAATATTGCAAATCCTATAATCCATAAACACCAAGATATTCCTGAAATTCCACTAAGACCATCGATACTAATAATAGGAAGACCTTTTGCCTTTTTGGACAATGCATAGAATGTCATACCTGCACCAGCAACTGCCCCTCCAGTAAATCCTGTTAAAAATATTCCATAGGCAATTAAAAGCAAAGCTATGAAATTAGGTTGCGTATGCATTATTTCCAAATCAAAGTCAAATGGTACAGGAAACAGTGAATCTGACTTTTTAAGTTTCCTGTGAGGATTAGCTTCAATCTTATGCATTTCCCTTGAAAGCAAAATCTCGGAAATAGCCATTATTTCAGCCAATTCAACTACCAGACCAGGTAAAATCAATGACTCTGCAAGATCAGTACCGACAGCTGAAACTACAATCATCATTGCGAATCCAACTATATCTGTAAGAATCAGAATGTGAATTTCTTCTCTTTTCATTGCTATTGCCATGGTTGCTATAAAACCGACAATCAAAGCAGCGTAAATTGAAGGAAGATACATTGAAACAAATGCATCAGGAACATGAGTAGGTACTAAAATCATCTACTTCTCCCTCCTGTTCTGTCTGTTACGTGCCTTGATGTCATTAACCCTAACTTCACTAGCTACCATGTTAGAATCAGCAATGGCCTTTTTAACATCTTTCTGGATGTTTTCCTTTTGATTTTTTCTGTCCATAGTATAGTTTACAGCCAACCATGAGGCTACAATAAATGCCATCATTAGAATAGATGATTCTAATATTGTATCAAAACCTCTTGTATAGTAAAGAATTTCATCTATCAGTCCACCAGGTGATGAATATATGGTTGTTCCGAAGTAAGGTGACACTGATGAAACCCACAATGCCAAAGGAGTCATATAAGAATTTATCATACCTAACTCTGGTGCATTCTCCGGATACTGTGCCATACTAATACCTGGTTCTTTTAAGACTTCTCCACCTCTATCATAAGGAGCAATAGCTAAGCCTTCATCAATTTGAACCTGTGGAGCGGAACGTACATAAAGCTGATCCACATCCAAATCCATTGGAACCAAAAAACCAACTACCAAAAGCACTCCTAAGGCAAAAGCGAATAATCTAGGAATGTTTTTAGGATCGGCCAGTTTGTTCCATAACCTTGAAATCCTCATACGTCAGCCCCCATCTCTTCAAGACGAATAATAGCTCTAAACAAGATTAAAGACATAGCCACACTTGCTGCTACAAGAGTAAGCAAGGCCAATACATGATTATAGGATAGCAATATCAATGAAACTCCTATTGAAGCAACTTCTGCATTAAACACTCTCACAATTGGGTCGTTTACACCAGGACCCCAAGCAGTAGCCAAGCTTCCTACAATAGTTAAAAAGATACCGAAATAAAAGAACAAATTAACATCAATCATGTATCTCACCACTTTCTACTTTTCTAGATCTAATTTCCTTGATTTTAACAATAGATACTAAGTATACGATTGTTGCAATAGGGTCTGCAATTGCAATGANNACAACAGCTAAAACAAATCCTGCATCCAGTATTGAAAACATGATAACCTTGTCAAAAGGTTTTTTTAGAAATATTATACCAAATGATCCGATTACCATTAAAGCTATTGCAATAATTGTTACAACAAATTCCTCCATTTTATCCTCCCATTAATCCAATAATACCTCATTATTCAATTTTTTCAGGCAATATGCAATTGCATTTGCACTAATAGTTGAACAAATGAAAAATGCCGCAGCAACAATGAGAGCAAAAGGTGTAGCAATGACTAATGCAATAAGAGCGGAAACACCAAATCCAATTACGTTTATGTAAAGCAATCTTTCAGCCTTGTTTCTGGTGATGATGGCCCTTAAAGCAACAAAAATAATAATTACGCCAATAATTTCCTCATACATTTAAATCACTCTTTAGCATGCCTATTAAACCTTTCTGCGATTTTACCTAATAATTTGGAAGCAGCAACTTGATCAATTCCCTGAATGGTTAGAATAGCAATTACCATTCCTGTAATGAACATTTCAGGAGTTAAACCTACAAATGAGGCTAAATACAGTATAATTGTTATGGTAATTGAACCAGTGGTTCCTGCATATCCTGGATCTGCACATAATCTGTTTCCAATGAATATTATGAATGCAGCGAAAAGTCCCCCAGGAATTCCCATAAGCATGTAGCCGATTGTTGCAATTAAAGTACCTGCAGATGCGTCAGGAGAACATAGAATGTTTCCTTGGAAAAAACCACCTGCAATGTCCCCATTTCTTTTTTTAATTGATTCTCCAATATTTTCAGCTCCTTTGACACCAGGCATCTCTGGAAGACCGAAATAAGTATCAACAATAACAAAATTTAACCAGCAGATAATTGCTGCTATAATAATGCCTACAATCTCATTCACTATTTGGCCCCCTCTAATTCTTCAGCTGGAGGTTTTGGAAATATGTAGAAGAATAAATACTTAACAAATAATGCTGAACAAATACCGATAATTAAAGCCAATAGTTTACCTTCAAAAATAAATGAATAGTTCAAAATGAAAAAGAAAGATAAAATACCAATAGCTATAACAGGAGTCGGATATAAAGCACTAACATTAAATGAATACCTGTAAGGTTTATCAGGAAGAAATGGGAGTCTAAGAATTAGAGCTACAATAATTGAAACAATAATCACAATTAAATAATCAATAAATAGATTAGATGAGCCTAATGCCATATATATCCCATTAGATGTTCCTGTAAAAATGACAGAATTGAAACTCTCAAAAATCAAATTAAACATATATTAAGACTCCTCCCTAATACTTAAAATTAGGCCTTAAAAATATATAAATATTATTACTTCATATTATTATATAATTAATTGAAAGAACTGATTTTATAGTGATTTTATGGAAAATAAAAATGTAGTTGTAACAGGAGGTCTCGGTTTTATAGGATCTCATATTGTGGATGAATTGGTTGATGAAAATAAGGTTACAATAATTGATAATGCTTCAACAG
>DAII01000056.1:8818-9533 GCA_002496065.1 Methanobrevibacter sp. UBA586 | reverse complement strand
CTGAAAGGCAAGGATTACGTTTTTCATTTGGCTGCAATGGCCAGCGTTCCGTTAAGTGTAGACAAACCAATTGAATGTAATGAAAACAATGTTACAGCCACCATAAAATTGTTAACCGCAGCAAAAGATGCAAATGTTAAAAAAATCGTATTTTCATCATCAGCGGCAGTTTATGGAGAAAATACAAACATGCCTCTTAAGGAAAGTGAACCTCTGATGCCAACCTCACCATATGCTGCATCAAAGGCCAGCTGTGAATTATACATTAAAAGCTTTACAGAATCCTACGGTTTAGATGGAGTAGTATTAAGATATTTCAACGTGTTTGGACCTAAACAGGATAAAAATTCACAATATGCATCAGTTATTCCAAATTTCATAAGTGCTGTCCTTGAAGGAGAACAGCCAGTCATTTATGGCGATGGAGAACAGACCAGAGACTTTGTATTTGTAAAAGACATTGTAAATGCAAACATCAATGCTGCAGAATCAGACTACAACGGTGTCGTAAATGTTGCATCAGGCAAAAAACTATCCATAAACAAGCTATATGAAGTAATCAAAAACACATTGAAAACAGACATCGAACCAAAATACCTTCCTGAAAGACAAGGAGACATCAAACATTCCTTGGCCAATGTGGAAAACATGAAAAATATCAATTATCAGGTAAATTCCAAAGATTTCGAAGAGAAACTGGAAGAAACCATAAAAA
>DAII01000056.1:5028-8757 GCA_002496065.1 Methanobrevibacter sp. UBA586 | reverse complement strand
GTACATTCTTCACAAGCCTCTTCCTCACCAGGAATAGGTGTTTTTTCAAGTTCCTGCAAGTATACTGAGAAATAGTATACGTCAATGCCATCAATGGTCTTTTCGGTTACAGGTGAAACACCTTTAAAGTAACAGCTAATGTCACCGGTATTGCCTATATCCACCTTGATAGGTTCCTGCATCTTAAATTTTGAGAAGTATTTTTCCACTTCATCCTTCAACTTTTCAGGACCTGTGAAGTTAAATACCAAAACCTTGTTTTCCTTCATGCGAAGACCGACAAATCTTTGATCGACTTCCAAATTTAAACCTAACTGTTTTTTGAAAATAACAACATCATCAATATCAGACATTTTTTTCAACTCTCCTAATTAATTGTTAAATCACCTTTGAATATTCTAATATATAACCTTTAGATATATTTTAAGGTTTATTTTTTGAATAAACCCTGTGAAAAATAAATAATTATCATGATTTGTCATAAGCTTTATATAAATAGAAAATTAAAATTTATACTATGTTATAATTNNATTATATCGTCTGATTTGAGTATAACAATTATATTTTTTATTATTAATTTTATAACTTTTTCAAAGGTGTTTATTTTGAATGACTATAACAAAGATATAGGAAATAGAATTAAGGAACTTAGAGAATTGTCCGACATTACCATTGCAGATTTTGCAGAGGAAATGAATGTGGATAAGGAACTCTATAAAAAATATGAAACCGGAGAAGTTGACATTCCTGCAAGTTTCGTTTATGAAATTGCAAATAANNATTACTTTTAACTGGTGAAGAAACAAGAATGAGCATTTTTGATGTAACTCGTGCAAACAATGGAATTACCATTTCCAGAAGAAAAGAATACGCATACGAAAATTTATGTGACAAATTCAAAAACAAAAAGGCTGAAATGTTCATTGTTACAGTAGACCCTGATGAAGACGCTGTGCCTTCATTAAATACCCACGCAGGTCAGGAATTCAATTACATTCTTGAAGGTTCAATGAAACTATACATACACAACAATGAAATTATCCTCAATGAAGGAGATTCTGTAATATTTGACGCTAGCCACAGACACGCAATGTCAGCACTTAACGGTCAAAAAGCAAAATTCTTAGCAATGATTATTTAGAGGGGAAAAATAATGACATCTTTAATTAATGATTTTGTTGAAAGAGTAGACTTCAATTCGTATGAAGACTTTTATGAGAACTTTAAATTATNNCTAATACGATGACGATTACAACTTCGGATATGACGTAATCGACAAATATGCTGAAATAGACCCTGAAAAAGTAGCTTTAATATGGACAAATGATGAAGGTGAACACCGTACATTCACATTTGAAGATATGAAAAAATTAAGTAATAAAGCTGCAAACCTATTTAAAAAGATGGGAATCAAAAAAGGCGACAGCGTAATGCTCACCCTAAAAAACAGATACGAATTCTGGGTTGTAATGATTGCATTGCATAAAATTGGAGCTGTTGCAATNNATACAAGGACATCATCTTCAGATTAGAAAAGGCCAACGTTAAAATGATTGTCACCGTTGAGGAAGATGATCTTATCCCTGATTACGAACATGCAGATTCCAATTTAGATTATGACCTTAAAAAACTCATAATCGAAAGGGATTTAGACGGTTGGACCAACTTCAACAAGGCCATTGAAAATGAAAGTGACGTGTTTGAAAGACCAACAGGAGAGGACAATCCGATGGCTGATGAAGTATTTTTAATATGTTTCACATCAGGAACCAGCGGACTTCCAAAAATGGTAGCACACAAACACACATACGGATTAGGACACATTCCAACAGCAAAATACTGGCACAAGGTGATAGAAGATGGAATTCACCATACAGCTGCAGATACCGGATGGGGAAAGGCTGTTTGGGGTAATTTCTACGGCCAATGGATTTCCGGAACAGGAATTTTCATTTACGATTATGACCGTTTTGATGGAATCAAGTTACTTGAAAAAATCATTGAAAACAATGTAAACACATTCTGTGCTCCTCCAACAATCTACAGATTCCTTATTAAGGGAAACATCGAAGGATATGACTTCTCAAACCTAACTCACGTTTCAACTGCAGGAGAACCATTACCTCCTGAAGTATCCAACAAATTCTTTGAAACCACAGGATTAAGAATCCATGAGGCATTCGGTCAGACTGAAACCACATTGGCTATTGGAACCTATGAATGGATAGAACCAAAACTCGGATCAATCGGAAAACCAAGTCCATTGTTTAAAATCAAATTGCTTGATGAAAACGATCAGGAAGTTGACATTGGAGAAGAAGGGGAAATCTGTGTAGACTTAAGTGAAGGTCCACAGCCTGGACTCTTCAAGGAGTACTACAAGGATCCTGAAAAACAGAAATCAGCATGGCACGATGGATTCTACNNCTGTGGAGATACCGCATGGAAGGATGAGGACGGATACATCCACTTTGTTGGAAGAAACGACGACATCATCAAAAGTTCAGGATACCGTATTGGACCCTACGAAGTGGAAAGTGCAGTATTATCCCATGAAGCTGTTTTGAATTGTGCGATTACCGCATATCCTGATGAAATCAGAGGACAGGTTGTAAAAGCAACAATCATTCTCCAACCAGGATTTGAACCGTCAGAAGAAATTAAAAAAGACATTCAAAATCACGTGAAACACACAACAGCACCATACAAATATCCTAGAATAGTAGAATTCGTAGATGAAATTCCAGAAACAATTAGTGGAAAAATCAGAAGAGTGGAAATTAGAGAAAATGATAACAAACAATAATGGAAATCCATATCCTGCAATCTCTGAAACCGAATGTAAAGGTTGTCAACGCTGCGTTATAGCATGTCCTGAAAACTGTATAGGCATTAGCAGCGAATTTAACGATGCAGGATACCAATATGCTTATTATTTGGGTGAAGGATGTGTAGGTTGTAGAGATTGCTACTACACCTGTCCAGAACCTATAGCTATGGAAATCCATACTTTTAAAAGAAAAAGCAATCCAATGAGTGTACTTATTAAATCAAAAGTAAGGAGGCAGAACAAATGAGTAACCAAATGGTAAAAGGGAATACAGCAGTGATTATTGGGGCAATGTATGCTGGTTGCGACTGTTTCTTCGGATATCCGATTACCCCTGCCAGTGAAATTCTTCACGAAGCATCAAAATACTTCCCAAAAGCCAATAGAAACTTCGTACAGGCAGAAAGTGAAGAAGCATCAATCAATATGGTTTATGGAGGAGCAGCTACAGGCCATAAAGTTATGACTGCATCTTCAGGACCAGGAATCAGTTTAATGCAGGAAGGATTCACCTTTTTGGCAGGTGCGGAATTACCTGCAGTTATTGTAGATATCATGAGAGCAGGTCCTGGACTTGGAAACATAGGTCCCGAACAGGCCGATTACAATCAAATTNNAAGGTGGAGGACATGGAAGCTATAAGAATATTGTTTTAGCTCCAAACAGTGTTCAGGAAATGTGTGATTTAACAATGAAAGCATTTGAACTGGCTGAAAAGTACAGAAATCCTGTTGTTGTTCTTGCCGACGGAACCTTGGGACAGATGGCTGAACCATTACAGTTCCCTACAGAAGCTATTACACCTAAAATAGATGATAGCTGGGCAGTACGTGGAAACAAGGAAACAATGCAAAATCTTGTAACATCAATCTTCCTTAACTTTGATCAATTAGAAGAGT
>DAII01000056.1:933-5017 GCA_002496065.1 Methanobrevibacter sp. UBA586 | reverse complement strand
GAACCAATTGTAGAACAGTACATGACTGAAGATGCAGACATCATTCTCGTGTCCTATGGAATAAGCAGTAGAATAGCAAGAACTGCCGTGGACAAATCAAGAGAAAAAGGCCTTAAAGTAGGACTTTTCAGACCAATTACCTTATTCCCATTTGCCGAAAAGGAAATAAAAGAGCTAGCTGATAAGGGAGCAAGCATTATTACCGTTGAAATGAGTAATGGACAGTTGTTAGAAGATGTTCAACGCATGATTGAAAGACAGGCAGATACCCATATCGTAAATAGAATGGGTGGAAATCTTCTTGAATTAAGAGACGTTCTAGCAAAAATTTATGAAGTTGCAGGTATTGAGGATGATGAAATAGCTAAAAGCGAAACCAAAAAGGTTGATGAAGCTCCAGAACTGGATCCGAGCCTAGTAAATTAAGGATGTGTTAAAGTGAGTAAAAAAAGTTTTGAACCAAACCAAAAGGATTTAGATTTAAGAATTTTAAAACATCCTGATTCTCTTTATGACCACTATCCGAGGAAAGGGGAAAACAACCAAACCTCTACACATTACTGTGCAGGATGTGGACATGGAATTTTACATAAATTAATTGGAGAAGCAATGGATGAGCTTGAAATCCAAGACAGATGTGTTATGATTTCACCTGTAGGATGTTCCGTATTTGCATATTACTATTTTAACTGTGNNACTGTGGAAATGTACAGACAGCACATGGAAGAGCACCTGCAGTAGCTACTGGAATATCCAGAGCTGAAGATAATGCAATTGTTATGAGTTATCAAGGAGATGGGGATTTAGCATCCATTGGATTGAATGAAACATTGCAAGCAGCAAACAGAGGAGAAAAAATTGTCGTTTTCTTTGTAAACAATACCGTTTATGGAATGACAGGTGGTCAAATGGCTCCAACAACCTTAGTAGGTGAAAAAACAATTACCTGTCAGGAAGGAAGAGATCCAAGTTATGCAGGATATCCTATACACATGTGCGAACTGATAAACACCTTAAAAGCACCAGTATATGTTGAACGTGTTTCCCTTGCAACCCCTCAAAAAATCAAACAGGCAAAAGTGGCTGTTAAAAACGCTTTGACCATACAAAAAGAGAGTAAAGGATATGCCTTTGTTGAAGTTCTATCACCATGTCCTACAAATCTTAAACAGAATGCGGCAGCTGCTCAGGAATTTATTGAAAAACATATGGAAAAGGAATTCCCAGTTAAAAACTTCAGAAACAACTACGGAGAAGCTGAATCAATCATCAGACCTGAAAACGACTACCCCATTGAAACACTAGATGAGCTTTTCGGCGTTGAAAGAAATGATGATTCTGGATATGTGGATAATCCCGACTTAAAACCTCTCTCAATTAAGATTACTGGATTTGGAGGTCAAGGAGTTCTCAGTGCAGGCCTTACCATTGCTCAAGCAGCATGTAGTGAAGGAAAACACGTATCATGGTATCCTAGTTACGGACCTGAACAGAGAGGAGGAAACTCAAACTGTTCCATCGTAATTTCTGGAGAAACAATTGGAACTCCAGTAGTGGATGAAATGGATGTTTTAATAGCTTTAAACAAACCTTCTCTTGAAAAATTCGCTCCTGAAGTCAAGGAAGGAGGAACCATCATCTATGCTGATAATATCGGTGAGTTTACAACCGACCGTGACATAAATGTGATTGCCGTACCTTCAGTTGAAATAGCTGAAGAGTATGGGAATGCCAGAACAGCGAATACAGCCCTCATTGGTGTATTAATGGGCCTCAGCGATACTTTAAAACAAGAATCCTATGAAGAAGCTATTAGAAATATGTTTGCATCAAAACCAAAGGTTATTGATGTAAATATTGATGTACTTAGAGCTGGTGCAGAATGGTTGAAAAATAATTCCTAAAGTGGTTTTATGACATATAAAGANNATAGCTAAGACTTATCTAGACAACAATGGAATAAGCATTGGAGATACCATTAAAATCAACAAGAAAGATATCTCCTACGAAGGTATTTTACTTGACAGATCAGAAGACAGTGAGGACGGATATTTAGTATTGAAACTTTCCAGCGGATATAATATTGGAGTGGCCATTGCAGATACAACCGTTGAGCTCATTGAAACCGGAGATAAACCCAATATAGGTTATAGCAAAAGTGAAATTGAAAGGGATCCTTCAAAGATGGATATTTCAATCATTTCAACCGGAGGAACTGTATCATCAATAATTGATTACAAAACAGGAGCTGTACATCCAGCATTTACAGCAGAAGACCTTTTAAGAGCCAATCCTGAAATTTTGGAATATGCCAACTATAATGTAAAGGCACTCTACAACATCTTAAGTGAAAACATGAAGCCAAAATATTGGGTCGAAGCCGCTGAATCAATAGCTAATGACATTTCAGATGGCTCTGACGGTGTTGTAATAGCTCACGGTACAGATACATTGCATTATACAGCAGCAGCACTTAGTTTTATGCTTGAAACTCCTGTTCCTATCATCATTACAGGTGCTCAGAGAAGTTCAGACAGGCCTTCAAGTGACGCTCACATAAACCTTATCGATTCAGTAATCGGTGCAAAATCAGATCTGGCCGAAGTCAGCGTCTGCATGCACGGCAGTTTAAATGACACCTTCACCTACCTCCATAAGGGGACCAAGGTTAGGAAAATGCATACCTCAAGAAGAGATACCTTCAGAAGCATAAACTACGAACCAATAGCTAAAATTCAAAACGATTCCATTGAAATCAATCCTCATCACAACTACATAAAAAGAAATGAGAAGGAATTAAAAGTAAACAGTGCCATTGAGGAAAAGGTGGGATTCATTAAAAGTTTCCCTGGAATTTCCAATGAATTTATTGACTATCACATTGACAAAGGCTACAAGGGTTTGGTTGTTGAAGGTACTGGTCTTGGACATGTTCCCGACAACTTGATTGACAGTCTTGGAAGAGCCTGTGATGAAGGTATTCCTGTAATCATGACTTCACAATGTCTTTACGGCAGAGTAAACATGAACGTTTACAGTACAGGACGTCAAATAATCGATGCTGGAGTCATTTCGAGAAAGGACATGACACCTGAAACAGCCTATGTGAAATTATGCTGGGCATTGGGACAGACTGATGAGAAAGAAGAGGTTGAGGAAATAATCAACACAAATATTGCTGGAGAATTTAATGAAAAATCTTCAATTAAATATTTCTTAAATTAATATTAAAGAGATGAAAACATGGATTGGGAAAAACTAGGACTTAAAATGGGACTTGAAATTCATCAGCAATTAAACACTGCTCATAAATTATTCTGTCCTTGTAAAACAGAACTTACCGATGATAAGTACGATGATCTGATATTCAGGAACTTGAGACCTACACAAAGTGAACTTGGACAAATTGACAGAGCTGCTCTTCAAGAATCATTGAGAAATCTTAATTTCAAATATGAGGCTTATAACTATCACACTTGTCTTGTGGAAACCGATGACGAACCTCCCCACAGTTTAAATCAAGAAGCATTGGAAATTTCAATAATAATCGCAACATTGATGAACATGAAGGTAGTTGACGAATTCCACACAATGAGAAAACAGGTAATTGATGGAAGTAACACAGGAGGTTTCNNAGAGAACCGGACTTGTAGCTACTGATGGATATCTTGACACACCTTATGGAAAGGTTGTAATTGAAAGTCTTGGACTTGAAGAGGATGCTGCAAGAAGAATAGAAACCACTGACGAGTTTACAGAATTCAGACTTGACAGACTTGGAATTCCACTTGCAGAAATTACTACAGACCCTTCAATGCATCATCCGGACCAGGTTCGTGAAGTTGCATATATGATTGGTCAGGTTTTAAGAAGTACAAATGTGAAACGTGGACTTGGTACAATCAGACAGGACCTAAATATTTCCATTGCTGAAGGAGCACGTGTGGAAATCAAAGGTGTTCAAAACCTTGATTTGATGAGCAAGATTGTAGAAAACGAAGTTCAAAGACAATTGGCATTGATTGAAATTAAAAAGGAACTCCATGAAAGAAATGCTGAAGTACTGGAACAGATTTATGATTTG
>DAII01000056.1:0-916 GCA_002496065.1 Methanobrevibacter sp. UBA586 | reverse complement strand
TAAGCTGTTGTTTTGAAAGGTTTTGATGGATTGATAGGTAAGGAAGTACAACCTGGAAGAAGATTTGGAACTGAAATCGCAAGCTATGCTAAAAAACGTGGAGTTTCAGGTATTTTCCACAGTGATGAACTTCCTGCATACGGAATTACTCAAGAAGAGGTTGACAAGGTAGTGGATTATCTGGATGTTGGTCCTGAAGATTCATTCATTATCGTTGCTCATGATGAGGACATAGCCATTTCCGCTCTTGAAGAGGTTAAAAGAAGAGCAAACCTTGGATTTGAAGGAGTTGTTGAAGAGACCCGTAAGTCATTAGATGACGGAAATACAGAATATATGCGTCCGTTGCCAACAGCAAACAGGATGTATCTTGAAACTGACATTCCATTATTTAAAATTGATAAAGAAATGGTAGAAGATATTAAAAACAATCTTCCAGAACTTCCTGATGAGAAAAAGGCTCGTATTATTGAAGAATATTCATTAAGTGATGATTTGGCAACACAGCTAGTTAAAAATCTTGTAGCTGATAGATTTGAAGCCATTTTAGAATCAGTTGATGTTGATGCCACACCTGTTGCATCACTGCTTGCATATGATTTGAAGGATCTCAAAAGGGACGGATATNNGATATGAAATCGGCATATTGACCAATGATCATCTTACCGGAATTTTCACATTGCTTGCAGATGAAAAGATAGCTAAGGACAGTATTAGCAAACTAACAATTGCAGTCATTGAAGATCCTACAGCAGAAATTGAAGCATTGGCCGAAAGCAATAAGTTAATCCTACTTAGTGAGGAAAAAGTTCAGGAAATCATTGCTGAAATCGTTGAAAACAATGCTGAAATGGTCAAACAACGCCAAATGGGAGCTATGGGTCCTTTAATGGGTATGAGTATGAAACAGCTTAAG
>DAII01000010.1:3367-5769 GCA_002496065.1 Methanobrevibacter sp. UBA586 | reverse complement strand
GATGTAAATTTGATTGTCATTTCATTCATCTCCTACAATAAATTAAATTTTCCTACAAGTCTATTCCGTCGGTAATAGGCAGTTCACGGAGCCATTTGATATCACTCTTGTAAAGCATACGAATGTCAGAGATATCATAACGAATCATTGCAAGCCTTTCAATACCAAGACCGAATGCAAGTACAGGAACATCGATTCCCAATGGTTCGAGAACTTCAGGCCTAAACATTCCTGATCCACCAAGCTCAATCCATGCACCTTTGTCTTCCAGATAAACTTCACATTCTGTGGACAGGTAAGTGTAAGGGAAGTATGCAGGTCTGAATCTAACCTCAAATCCTAGTTTTTTATAGAACTCCTTTAAGGTTCCAAGTAGGTTTTGATAGCTGATTCCAGGAGCTCCAACTATACCTTCCACCTGATGGAATTCAGGAAGATGCTTGTATGTAATTGTTTCACGTCTGAATACACGGCCAACGGAAAACATTTTAAAAGGAGGTTCGTTTTCATATAAATATTTTGTGGAGACTCCTGTGGTATGTGTTCTTAAGACGCTTTGGCGTGCAACATCCTCATCCCATTCATATTGCCAACCGAGAGAACCTGTATTTCCACCGTTTTCATGAACGTTTGCAGTAGCTGCAACCAAATCATCATCATCTGGAAGGTCACAGGTCAACGGGTTTTTAACATAAAATGTATCCTGCATTTCACGAGCTGCATGATCTTGAGGTTGGAAAAGTGAATCGAAATTCCAGAATGCTGAATCAAGAACAGGTCTGTTGGATTCTGTAAAGCCTAGATTAAGGAAGATTTCCCTGATTTCCTCAATGATTCTTCTAAGAGGGTGTTCCTTGCCCGGAAAAACTGTAGGGGCTTCAGCATGAATGTCGTAAGGCCTGTACTGGAGATTTTTCCATTCCCCATCCTTAAGTTGTTGGTGTGTTAATTGAGTAGCTTGTTCTTGAATAGTATGACCTACATCTAAAATGTCTTCACCTTTAGACAATACGTTAAAAGAGTGTGAGGTATTCTTTTTAGTATCTAATAGATTTTTCCTATTGTTGATTAATTTCAGTCCATCTAACAAATCATCATCCAATTCGTCTTTTATGATTGATTCTGTCTCGAAAAGATGTCTGAGGAGCTTTTCGTCATCTCCAAGTTTCTCTGCACTGTCAATACCGACATCAGTTACCTTGATGACTCCCTTGTCCACTTTTGCCCAATGCTTACGGTTGAGCCATCCGATAGCTATTCCTGTATCTCTTTGGTCGATTCCGGATTTTGCTGCAAGCTCTCCCATAGGAATTTCCTTTTCAGCTACTAGAACATCAAGGATTCTTCTTTCAGGAAGGCCGAATTCTGCGTATTTTTTACCATCATCGGTAAGTGAGAGAATCTCATCAATATCCTTTTCAACTTCAATAATCTCCTTTGCTGCAAGAGAACCTGCTGCACTCATTACGGATTTGATGTCCATTCCCNNCACCTCATCAGGAGTTACGTCACTGTTCTTTTCCAATTCTTGTAAAAGCTTTTTTTCATAAATATGTAATTCATTAATGGTTTTTTTAATATCCTCACTCATTAAAACACCTAGTTGTTTATTCTATAATATATTTGGAAANNCGAAATCCTAATATAAAAAAGAGTAAGAAAAATCAAAGAGCATTGCCCTTTAAAATTTTTCCTTCAATAGTGTAATCATTATGGAAGCTGCAGTAAGGTCAGCTGTGGTTCCAGGATTTAACTTGTTTTCAAAGAGGTAGTCATCAAATTCAGCTACCTTGTCAAGGAAGTTGTCGGCGTCCCTATATCCAATAAGCTCCAATGCTATCNNCTTTCTAGATATTAGAGTATCTGGAGTGGTGGACAATATCTTAAGGAATGTTATGACAGCACTTCTGTTGAGAGTAGTTTGCTTTTTGAGAGTGGAGTATTCCTTATATCCTATATCAAAGCAGACTGGAAGGTTTGTAGTCAGTTCGCTGGCCAACCTGTCCCATGGTGCAGATATTGCCAGAACGTCATACATTGACTGGTTGTTCTTCCTTAAAAGTTCACTGGCATCATCGCTTGCAACATCGTATTCGTCTTGTTCGCCCATTCCTCCAGCATCTGCAATGTTGATTGCTGAGTAGAGGTTTATCGCATCCTCAACTGTTGTGTTAGCCATCAGTTCAACGATGTTTTCACGGATTTCATAGAAATCCTCACTTATTGCTGCTGCTGCGGAAATAGGTACAAGCAACATTACGATTCCAAGGTTTGTGTTGTTAGCTATCCACTTGTTTGTTTCACGAACTGCTTCCAGAATATATTTTCCAAGATTTGCAGAAGCCAAATCGTTCCTATCAACATTTTCAGCCAGTTTTCTGATTGTATCTCCAATAACAATG
>DAII01000010.1:1725-3330 GCA_002496065.1 Methanobrevibacter sp. UBA586 | reverse complement strand
AGAAATCCACTAACCTCAAGACATGATGCTATCTGTGCTATCTTAGCTATAGTTTTAGAATCCATAATATTCAGTCCAGCATGTTGTTTTCAAGTACATAAGGTGCAAAATTAGTAATGATTAAATCCGCTCCAGCCCTTTTAAAAGAAAGGAGAGTTTCATAAATGGCCCTGTCAGTCAGGTAACCCTTTTCAATTGCTGCCATAATCATTGAGTATTCTCCACTTACATTGTAAGTTACCAAAGGCAGAGGGAACTCCTCCTTAATCATTCTGATTATGTCAAGGTAAGGAAGACCTGGCTTTACCATCAGAAAGTCCGCCCCTTCAATGACGTCCAGTTCGCATTCCCTGATTGCTTCTGTGGCATTTGCAGGATCCATCTGATAGCTTCTGCGGTTTCCAAGTCCTGGTGAGGAACATGCTGCTTCCCTGAATGGTTCGTAAAATGCTGAGGCGTACTTTGCAGAATAGGACATGATAGCTACGTTTTCAAATCCTGCTTCATCCAATCCGCATCTGATGGCCTCGACTCTACCATCCATCATATCTGAAGGAGCTACGATGTCAACACCAGCCTTTGCATGAGATACAGCCACCTTGGCAAGATATTCAAGGGTTTCATCGTTGAGTATTTCAAGGCCGAAGTCTGTATCATCATTTTCAGCTATCAAACCACAATGTCCATGAGAAGTGTACTGGCAAAGGCAGACGTCACTTATTACCACAAGGTTCGTATTCTCCTTGATTGCTCTTATTGCCTTTTGAACAATTCCGTCATCGATAAAGGCAGGAGTTCCAACCTCATCCTTCTGCTCGGCAAATGGAACACCAAACACTATTATTGATTTGAGACCCAATTCTTCAAGATGCATTGCATATTCAACTCCTGCCTTAAGGGAATACCTGTACTCCCCTGGCATTGAGCTAATCGGTTCCTTCTCAAAGTCCCCAAGGCCATCCTTGAAAAATATAGGATAGATCAAATCTTCATTGGATACCTTTGTTTCACGTACCATATTCCTTATTTTCTCATTTTTTCTAAGTCTTCTCATTCTTGTAGTTGGAAAATACATTGTATCACGTAAAATATCAGTTGCTTATTAGCTTTTTCTCTATAACTTCAATCATAATTTTAAATTTTGTAAGTAATTAATCTTATGGAAATGGCACTGTCAAAAACTTTGGTGATTTATAATCCTTTGATTTTTAACCTGAAAATTCTCTTTATTTTTAATTTAAAACTAGTAAAACACATATTATCATGTTACTATGAAATACAAAGCTTTTCGATAGTATTTTTATCTAATAAACAATATTCATTCTGATTTTATGGTGATTTGAACAGTTCTCGTTTTAGTTGTGATGCTGGTGATGAATTGTTGTATAATTTTCTTAGAAATAGCAATATTCTAATACTGAATTATCAGTCCCAATTCTAACATTACACTTCTCTAATCGATATAGCTGTAGATTATACAGTATTCTATGGTTTTTGTATTCGGAAAAATAAAAATATTACATAAAAAAAGTAGGATATTCTAAAATACAACATTAAAGCTGAATAAAAAGGATTTTTTGGAAACACTACTAGATTATAACTTTA
>DAII01000010.1:0-1710 GCA_002496065.1 Methanobrevibacter sp. UBA586 | reverse complement strand
TTTGTATTTTGCAAGAATCTTGTCATCGGCTCCGTAAGGCTTGTTTCTATAATATATCTTTGCATGGTCTACAATTACTCCATGATAGTTTTCATAGTCTTTTACGGTTCCTTCGAAGTTGTCCTCAAATAGTTTCTTAAGCTGCATGTAAGTCGCATTTGGCTTTACATATCCCAGATAGACAAATATTCTCTTTGTATATGCATCTACAACAAACTGTTTTTCACCGTATGCATACAGTAAAATAGAGTCTGCAGTTTCGTTTCCAACACCTTTAACAGACAGTACCTCTTTTCTTGTTGGAACCCTTCCATTTAGGGAAATGTAGAACTCCGCAATGTTTTTCAGATATATTGTTTTTTGATTAAAGTATCCTGTAGGCTTTATGAGATTTTTAAACAGGTCTGGATCGTCATCAATAAACCTGATAATGTTTACAGGATTGAAATCAGTATATCTGGATAAGTTGTTCAAAGCCTTCTCCACCCCTAGCCAATTCGTATTCTGGGTAAGGATTGTTCCCATTATTATTTCAAACTGTCTAATCTCCTCTGGGGAATATTGGCCATCATCATCTATGTTTTCATCNNTGTTGTTGGCCACCATGAACCTTTACAGCCATATAAATCAAGTAATGTCTTGTAGATACTGTTTATATTTTTCCTGACTTTATCCATACTATCACCAATTTTCACATGTGAAATAATAGATTTTCCAATTATAAATAGTTTATTAATTAGGAAAACAAAATTAATATCTAATAAAATTTAAACTTGTGATAAATATGGCGAATCGTTTTGGAGAAGTGTTTTCCGTTACAAGCTTTGGTGCAAGTCATGGAAAAGCTATAGGTGCAGTGGTTGACGGATGTCCTGCCAATTTGGAATTGAGCAGTGAAGACATTCAGAAAGAATTGGACAAAAGAAAACCTGGAACTAGTGCTGTTACAACACCACGTAAGGAAGAGGATGAGGTACATATTCTTTCTGGAATTTTTGAAGGAAAGACCGATGGAACACCAATAGCTGGAATTGTTTTTAATAAAAACCAACATTCAAAAGATTATTCAATGTTTAAAGACACACCACGCCCTTCCCATGGAGATTACGGATGGATGAGCAGATATGGAAACTACGACTACAACGGAGGAGGTCGTGGAAGTGGAAGAACCACTATAGGTCATGTTATTGGNNTATTCAAAGTAATTGCCCATGTAATCCAAATCGGGGATGTGAAAGCCACTGAATTTGATGAGGAAGCTATTGAAAAGAATGTGGTGAGATGTGCAGACATGGAAGCTGCAAAGGAAATGGAAGATTTGATTGTAGCTAAAAAAAGCGAAGGAGATTCCATCGGAGGAGTTGTTGAGATAATAGCTACAGGAATACCTGCAGGACTTGGAGAGCCTGTTTTTGGAAAGCTTGACGGAGACATTGCACAGGTTTTGATGGATATCGGTGCCGTTAAAGGTGTTGAGATAGGTTCTGGATTCGAAGTTGCAAACAGATTAGGTTCTGCAAACAATGATGAATTTTATGTTGAAAATGGTGAAATAAAAACAAAAACAAACAAATCTGGAGGNNTATGAGTAATGGAATGCCAATCATTGCAAGAATAGCTATCAAACCGACCCCATCAATATCCAAATCACAGAATACTGTTGATTTGAGCAAAATGGAAAATAAAAAAATAGAAATAAAGGGAAGACAT
>DAII01000007.1:12910-18318 GCA_002496065.1 Methanobrevibacter sp. UBA586 | reverse complement strand
ACGGATATATAATGTTACTAATTTCACTTTTGGGTATAGGACTGTCCTTTTACCTTTTGTTCTACAGATAACATTATATTCTTTTTTTTTAAACGATGCGAAGGATGATATCTCAAGTTAATGAGATTTATAAAGATTTCCATATAGTTTATATTCTCATCCTGTGTGGCCACCTAGTATGTATCCTAATTAGGAATATTATAAACAAGGTTGTCTCCATGCTATAAGTATATCTGCTCTAAACAGATGCAGTGTACTTTTATTTTTTAGAAAAATTAAAACCTTATTTTTTAGTAGATAGTCTATTAATGGTATGATTTTGTTTAGGGGATTGTAAGAGAAAGATTTATTTAAAATTTTTCTTTCATAGTTTTCAGGTAATGGTTTAAGAGATTATTATTTTTATTCGATGATTATTTATATATNNAATTTATTTATTGGTGATTTATGTGATTATTGGTGGTTCAACCTCTCAAGACCTTGCAGCTAAAGTAGCTGAAAAACTAGGCGAAAATTTGTGTTATGTAGAGACTAAGAAGTTTCCTGATGGAGAGAGATACCTAAAGATTAATGGAAACGTGGAAGACGAAGTAACTATTATCCAATCAACAGGATATCCTCAGGATGAGAACATTCTTGAACTGTTGTTTTTAATCAAGACAGTCAAGGACCTTGGTGCCAAAAAGGTTAAGGTTGTAATGCCTTATATGGGATATGCAAGACAGGAAAAACGTTTCAACCCTGGAGAATCTGTTTCCGCAAGAATTGTTGCAGAACTAATTGAGGCCTCCGGTGCCGATGANNACATTCAATATTCATGAGAAATGCGTACTTGACTTTTTCAACATTCCTGCAAAGACATTGTCTGCAATGCCTGCAATTGCTGAGTTCATAGGTAATAATGATGAAAAGCCATTGATTGTTGCACCGGACAAGGGAGCTTACCCATTTGCACAGGAAATAGCTCATTTGTTGGATTCAGAGTGCACCTATCTCTCCAAGGTACGTCTAGGACCTGACAAGGTTGAAACCAGAATTGTTGATGTAAGATGTGACGGATCTTCTGAAGAAACTGTAAATGTAGATGCCGTAAGGGGTAAGAAGGCAGTCATTATTGATGATATCATAGCTACTGGAGGAACAATCGTAAATGCAATCAATATTTTAAAACAGCATGGTGCAGAATCTGTGGATGTCTGCTGTGTTCACCCTATTCTTGTAAACGGTGCTACTGCAAGAATCTACAATGCAGGGGCTGCAAGCATAATATCAACCAACAGTATTTCCTCTGACACATCCCGTGTTTCCCTTGCAGACATCATTGCTGATGATTTGAGGGAATAGTTGTTCTCAAACGCTCTTGGAAAATAACAATATAATCTTTAATACATATATTAAGGTGATTTTATGGAAATTGACAAAAATGCTATAAAAGAGGATTTGATTCAGAAATCCAATGATATTTTAAAGAAATATGATGAACCTTATGTTGTTGATGATATAGCCATTATGAACACCAACAAGAATATCAACTTTTTGGGAAACATGAGANNAATGGTTGAAGATTCTGTTGGTAGGATAAGAGCTGATTTGGAAGATGCATTCAGGGATTATGAAATCCTAAAGATAAGGGACAGGAAAGTAGTGCCTTGCTGTGCACCACCATATGTTCACATCAGTTTCAATATCACAATCAATAAATAATATTACTTTCATATAAGGTTTAGTTAGTTGGGGGTATATCATGAAACAGTTTGAACTAAATTCACCTTATAAACCTTTGGGAGATCAACCGAAAGCCATAGATTCATTGGCTGAAGGATTTCTCAACGGAAAAAAAGAACAAACACTTTTAGGAGTTACAGGTTCAGGAAAGACCTTTACAATGGCAAATGTCATCGAAAAGGTTCAAAAACCGACTCTTATTATTTCTCATAACAAGACTCTTGCGGCACAGCTATACGAAGAGTTTAAGGAATTTTTCCCAGACAATGCTGTAGAGTACTTTGTAAGCTATTATGATTATTACCAGCCGGAGGCCTATGTGCCTAGAACAGACACATTTATTGACAAGGAAGCGTCAATTAATGAAGAGATAGACACGATGAGACATTCTGCAACACAGTCATTGCTTTCACGTGATGATGTGATTGTCGTCTCCAGTGTGTCCTGTATCTACGGTATAGGATCTCCTGAAGATTACGGAGAATTTGCATTTGGAATTGCGGTAGGGGATATCCACGACCNNGACCGTGATGAGATTATAAGACGCCTTATTTTTATGCAGTACGAACGAAATGACATTGAATTTGAGAGAGGTCAGTTCAGGGTTCGTGGTGACGTTATCGAAATCAATCCTGTAGATGGAACCTCTCCAGTCAGGATAGAACTCTTCGGAGATGAAATAGATGCAATAGGATTGATAGACAAGGTTACAGGCAAGAGAACCGAGAGCCTGCCACGTTACATGATATTTCCAGCAAAACATTTTGTTGTAGGTCAGGACAGGCTTGAAACCGCAATCAGAAACATCAATCAGGAGCTTGACGAGAGACTTCTGGAGCTGAATCAAACAAACAAATATCTTGAAGCCCAAAGACTGGAGCAGAGGACCCGTTTTGATATTGAAATGTTGAATGAAATGGGTTACTGTCCTGGTGTTGAAAACTATTCCATGCATCTTTCCGGAAGACAGTGGGGAGACGTTCCATATTCCCTGCTCAAGTATTTTCCAAAGGACTACCTTACAATAATCGACGAGTCCCACGTTACAGTTCCCCAAATTCGTGGAATGTACAATGGGGACAAGGCACGTAAACAGACACTGGTTGAACATGGATTCAGGTTGCCTTCAGCAAAGGAAAATCGTCCGTTGAAATTTGNNTTCAGCTACCCCAAGCCAGTATGAACTTTCACGTTCAACAAACGTCGTGGAGCAAATCAACCGTCCGACAGGGTTGGTGGATCCTGAAATCATAATAAGACCAGTCAGCGAACAGGTTGAGGACTTGCTTGGGGAGGTAAGAAAAAGGGCCGAAATGGATGAAAGGGTTCTTGTAACCACTTTGACAAAAAGAATGGCTGAGGATCTTACAGATTATTATGCTAAGATAGGTGTTAAGGTAAGGTACATGCACTCCGAAATTGATACTCTTGAGAGAACGGAAATTATTGATGACCTTAGAAGGGGAACTTTTGATGTTCTGGTTGGTGTAAACCTTCTGAGGGAAGGTCTGGACTTGCCTGAAGTATCCCTTGTAGCTATTCTAGATGCGGACAAGGAAGGATTCCTTAGAAATCAGACATCCCTTATTCAGACAATCGGAAGGGCTGCAAGAAATGTAAATGGTAAGGTAATAATGTATGTTGATGAAATGACAGATTCAGTCCGCAATGCAATGGAGATTACAAACAAGAGGAGAAAAATACAGATGAAGTACAATGAACTTCACAATATCACTCCAAAAACCACCAGCCGTAGCTTGAAGGAGAAAAAGGAGATTGAAGAGAAATACGACAAATCAGCCATGGACATTAGTAAAATGCCTAGGGATGATCTCAATCTTCTAATCAAAGATCTTGAAAGTGATATGCAGGAAGCGGCTAANNGCTAAGAACCTAAATTTCGAAAAGGCTGCAGAGCTTAGAAATAAATTGTTCACAATTAAGGAAATGAAAAATTCCTAAGATATATATGAAAAGTTTTATATAGAACGAACAATAATATATGTAAGTGAACTTAATTTATTTTTATATATTACTTTTTTTTCAATATTTTAGTTTTCATTTGCTCTTTAGTAATATATAATATATATGTAACTTAAATTATAAACTGATTTTAATAAATTTTTTATTTTAAAGAGAGGAGAGAATATGGGAGAAAATTCAAAAAAACAAATAGTCATTAAAGGGGCTAAGGAACATAATTTACAAAACATTGATTTAGCTATTCCAAGAGATGAATTTGTTGTAATTACTGGTTTAAGTGGATCAGGGAAGTCTTCTCTTGCATTTGACACAATCTACGCTGAAGGACAACGTAGATACGTTGAATCATTATCTGCATATGCAAGACAGTTTTTAGGACAAATGAAAAAACCAGAAATGGATTATATCGAAGGATTGTCTCCAGCTATCTCAATTGACCAGAAAACAACCAAGGAAAATCCAAGATCAACTGTAGGAACAATTACAGAAATTTACGATTATTTAAGATTATTATATGCAAGAATAGGAATTCCTCACTGTCCCAAATGTGGAAGGGAAGTGTCCCACCAGACCATAGGACAAATAGGGGAAAACATTCTTGAGGAAGGAGAAGGCATCAAGATTCAATTGCTTGCTCCAATCATAAAAGACAAGAAGGGAGAGCACAAACAAGTATTTGAGGAGTTGAGAAACAAGGGTTTTGTAAGGGCACGTGTTGATGGTGAAATCAGAAACCTTGATGAGGACATAGAACTTGCCAGAACCTACAAACATACAATTGAAGTGGTTGTAGACAGATTAAAAACTAGAAAGGACACAGAATTCAAAAGAAGGTTAGTAGGTTCTCTTGAAACTGCAACAGAGTTTGGAGAAGGATTGGTTAACGTTCTATTTGAAAAGGACGATGAGGAGTACGAGAAAAAATATTCTGAACACTTTGCCTGTGTTGATTGTGGAATAAACTTCGAGGAGCTATCTCCAAGGATGTTTTCCTTCAACGCACCTCAGGGAGCATGTCCAGAATGTAATGGTATTGGTTCAAAGATGGAAATAAATCCTGATTTGATAGTTCCAAACAAGAATCTTACATTGAATGAAGGAGCCATTGTTCCTTGGTCCAAGTCAAACAAGAAGGAAAACTACTATCATCAGATGCTTGAGGCCGTATCTCAATATTACAACTTCAGTATGGATGTTCCGTTTAACGAACTGACAGAGGAACAGCAGAACATAATATTGTACGGATCTGACGAGAAGATTCCATTTACATTCAAACGCAGAAACAGATCATATCAGGTAAACCGTAAATTTGAGGGCGTAATTCAAAGAATGGAACGTCTGTATCTGGAAACCAAATCCAACTACAACAGAAAATACATATCAAAGTTCATGAGTGACCACAAGTGTCATGTCTGTGGAGGAAAAAGACTTCGTCCTGAGGCATTGGCTGTTACAGTGGGGGACAAATCCATTGCGGATGTTGTGGAAATGTCAATCAAGGATTCCTATCAGTTCTTCCTTGATTTGCAGCTTAACGAAAGGGAAAACTTCATTGCAAAGGAAGTCCTCAAGGAAATTCGTGAACGTTTAAAATTCCTTGTGGATGTTGGACTTGACTACCTTTCAATGGCAAGATCATCAGGAACCCTTTCAGGTGGGGAAGCCCAAAGAATAAGGCTTGCAACCCAAATAGGTTCAGG
>DAII01000007.1:9733-12863 GCA_002496065.1 Methanobrevibacter sp. UBA586 | reverse complement strand
GCTTAAAAATCTTGGAAACACATTAATTGTAGTTGAACACGACGAGGAAACAATACTCTCTGCAGATTATGTTGTGGACATAGGTCCTGGTGCTGGAGTCCATGGAGGTGAGGTAATAGCTCATGGAACTCCTTCAGACATCATGAATTCTGAAAATTCAATTACTGGAAAATATCTCTCTAGACAGGAAATAATAGGCATTCCAACTTCTCGCAGGCCTGGAAACGGACAATACATCAATATCATAGGGGCAAAACAGAACAACCTCAAGAACATTGATGTGGACATCCCATTAGGCAAGTTCACCTGCGTTACTGGTGTAAGCGGTTCAGGTAAAAGCAGTCTGATTAATGAAATCCTCTATAAGGGACTGTCTGAAAAGCTAAACAATAAATTTGCATTTTCAGGAAAGTATGATGATATTAGGGGTTATGAAAACATTGACAAGATTATAGCTATTGACCAGAAGCCTATCGGAAGAACTCCAAGATCAAATCCAGCTACATATACAGGACTTTTTACCTACATTCGTGAATTGTTTGCAGAAACACCTGAGGCAAAGGCAAGGGGATACAAACCAGGCAGATTTAGTTTCAATGTAAAAGGAGGAAGATGTGAGGCATGTTCCGGTGATGGTATAGTTCAAATTGAGATGCATTTCCTTGCTGATGTTTACGTTCCGTGTGAAGTCTGTGGTGGAAAACGTTACAATGATGAAACATTGGATATCAGATACAAGGGTAAAAACATCTATGAGGTTCTTGAAATGACTGTAGACGAAGCTCTGGAATTCTTTGAAAACATTCCTAGAATCCAAAAGAAACTCCAGACATTACATGATGTGGGATTGGGTTATATGAAAATAGGACAGCCTGCAACTACATTGTCAGGTGGAGAAGCCCAAAGAATCAAGCTAGCTAAAGAACTCTCAAGAACAAGTACAGGTAAGACAATGTATATTCTTGACGAACCGACCACAGGACTTCACTTTGCAGACATTAAAAAGTTGCTTGATGTTCTCAACCGTCTTACAGATTCAGGAAACTCAGTTGTGGTAATTGAACATAATCTGGATGTTATCAAAACAGCAGACCACATAATTGATCTTGGTCCTGAAGGGGGAGATGGTGGAGGTCAGGTAATAGCTACTGGAACTCCTGAAGAGATAGCCAAACAGGATACATATACTGGACAGTTCCTACAGCAAATGCTTTCAAACAACATCACTCCATATGCAAAGGAGCTTGTGGAACAGAAAATGAGCAAATAGTAAATTTTATATAATCCTAAAATTAAAATTACGTTTGTATTATAATTTTATGCAATCTTAATTTTTGAGGGATTATTTTGAAGAATAAATTTTTAGAGCCTTTTTTAATTTTTATTCGTGGTTTGCTGATGGGTTCTGCAGACATTGTTCCTGGAGTGTCTGGAGGAACAATTGCATTGATTACAGGAATCTATGAACATTTGATTCAGGCTACTAGTAACATTAGATTTAGATGTTTAAAACCGTTATTAAAAGGTAATTTAAGGGAATTTAAGTTAAAATTCAAGGAAGATATCGATTATAAGTTTTTCATACCTCTTATTTTAGGTGTCGGAATTGCAATTTTCACCTTTGCTAAGGTCATTACCTATTGTATGGAGGTCTATACTGATGTTACCTATTCATTCTTTTTAGGTCTTATCCTAGCTTCAGCCTACATATTATATAGGCAGATTGCAAAAGTAAGTGCAAAGCATCTTGCCTTTACCGTAATCGGATTCATTGCTGCATTTATTTTCGTAAGCCTGAATCCTATTGGAGCAAATCATTCACTACCTGTCATATTTGTTTCAGGATTGATTGCCATATGTGCAATGATATTGCCAGGTATTTCAGGAGCATTTCTATTGCTACTTCTTGGCCAGTATGAGTACATGCTAAATGTTCTCCATGAAATGCACATAGTGGAGATTGTTGTTTTTGTCATCGGGGCTGTAATTGGTATTTTAGGATTTTCAAAGATATTGAATTACCTGCTTAATAATTATAAGGGATATACCATGGCCTTCTTGATTGGAATCATGATAGGTACCTTAAAGATTCCTGCAACAAATATCATAGGATCAGTTTCAGGAGGATTGATGGCTGTTGCAACCTGTGTGATAGCTGCCATTGCAGGTATTGTAATAATTGTGGTAATGGAAACCAGATNNTTTTTTTTTAAATAATTCCTAAAATCGAACATCAAGAAATAGCAAAAAGTACAAAATTAGTTAAAATCAAAGGCAAAACTACAGATGGACATATTCCGCGACATAATATCGATGACTTATTCACATTGGATGTAACATCAGATATAAAAACTTCTCAAAAAACCATTACTCAGGAATGGAGTAAAGCAATATATAAAGAATTTAGAGATTTTGGAACTAGATGCAAAGGAGATGTAGATGAATATGCTGAATTTTTATTCCAAGGAAGGGACATTGATGAAACTGATATTTGGGGCCAAATTTTAGCTAGAGAGCAATGTTATGCAGAAGCGAAATCTATGGGAATTAAAACAAAAGTTATGGATAGTCTATTAAATCATCAAAAAAAGACATATTAGGTTAGTAAGAACAGAACAACGTCATCACTTAGGAGAAAATCCACAGGTTGGAGATATTGTCACATTTGAAGGTTATAATAGTACTGCAGTCTCTCTCGAAGGTGCAGAACACTTTGATTCCTTAACTGGAAGTAGGGGAGAATGGTGGTATGATATTGAAGCACCAGTGGGAACAAAAGGGGCTTACATAGCACCAATAGCACACTACCCTGAAGAAATGGAATTCTTATTACAGAAAAATACAAAAATGATTATAATAGAGTATGATGAGGTAGCACAATACGCTCTATTACGAATTTTACCTTGAGGTAATAAAATGTTAAAGAGAATATTGAATTATACAAAAATTCCAGAAAATGGGGAGGTCCTATATAAAATAGAAGAGTATATTCCGCCAACAATAATTAGACAAATTGATAATCCAACTTACAGAAATATTGCATGTGAATTTCAGGAAAAAAAATATCCTCATGGAGGATATTATATTTTAGAAAATGTTGAAGGCAAAAACGAAAAAGAGAAAATTAGTA
>DAII01000007.1:9515-9687 GCA_002496065.1 Methanobrevibacter sp. UBA586 | reverse complement strand
AGAAATTGAACAGGAATTAATAGAGCTTGAAGATTTTCTACCTGAAGATATAAAAACTTATATTGATATGAGTAAAAGAAAGAAGTTTCTTTATGAAAATCCTGTTTTGAAAGAGTCAATTGAAAGGATTGAAAAATATATAGAAGAGTCTGAAGAATCAATAAATACATTA
>DAII01000007.1:3745-9397 GCA_002496065.1 Methanobrevibacter sp. UBA586 | reverse complement strand
AATTTTCAATTGAACAAAGTAGCTGTTTTTAATAAGGCATAATGCATACTCTTCAGCAGGATACAAGAACAATACCTTGAGATACAATAAGAATTTCACATATAACTTATTGTATTTCTCTTCTAATTTTGCTTATTTTTTACATAAAAAGTATTACTCAGTAATACTTTTTTAAAATGAATAATAGTTAAAGCTTATTTTTATACTTTGTTTAATATTTTTTCATAAAAGGTTAAAACAAGCCATATTATTATTTATCAATTGAATNNAATCCATTATAAAACCTTTGTATAGGCCGTTAAATCTAAAAAAGTAAAAATCAGTTTTTAAAAAATAAAAAAAGTGTTTCTAAGGGAAACTCCATGTTCAGTCCATTTTATATGCGTTTATTGCAACAATAATAGCATATATGGTTAATATTCCGAAGAAGTAAGGTCCATAGAATGGTCCCATTACAATTCCTAAAATCCAAAGAATGATTGCAATCAAAAGAAGAATTCCACCTTTGTAGGATTCTCCTCTTAANNCTCCTCTGAGGATTTGTCCAAGTCCAGGAATTATAAATGAAATTACTCCTGCTAATGCTCTGCTTACCATATTTTTCACCTCTTTGTTAATTATTATAATAATAGAACATTCCTATTTATAAAGGTTTCTTTATGATTCAAGATTGGGAAGACTATTCGAAGAATTTAAACAGCCTTCTGGTTTGTAGGATAGGTCAATCAAAAATTAAAGGATATGTTAAATAATATGACAAATAAAATAAATTTATTCATCGATTTTTTATAATGCATTAAGGCAGTTTGAGACAATGTTGGTTATAAAGAAATTAAAGAAGCAATGGAAGCTGTTCCCCATAGGATCTCCAAAGGGAGCGTTAAACAATAAGAGAACTCCGGAATTTGTTGGAACATTTAAATTTCAGGAGGATGATGAAGGTAGCTATTCCATTAACAAGTTCATAGCTGATTACAACTACAATGACAATTCCACTCTGAACGAAAAGCTGGTGGCACCTCAAGACATAATCAAACTTCTTAGATCACAGGCCGTNNTAGCCACTCGAGACAAGAAAATCGAAGATTTCTTAAAGGGACTTAACATCAAGGTCAGACACACCAAGGTCTGTGACTTCTGTGCATATGATGGAAATATAACTGTGGTAAACTCAGATTATTCCTATAAGTACAACAATAAGGTCATCTGTAAGGAATGTGCATATGAAGCAATCAAAAACGAAATCAAGCTTCAGGGCTTTGATAAAAAGATTTTCAGAAACCTTAAGAACCTTCTTGAAAAAACTGGAAATCTTTCTGAAGTTCTCTCAGTCCTTTCCCCCAATTTTGATGCCATAAAGAATAGAAAGCTGACACTTTTCGATAGTATTGACAACAGGTCAAAAATCAAGATTCCTGAAATTGAAATGAAACGTCTTAAAATCCCAAAAAGGTTCAGGGACATTCTAATTAGGAACGGAAACGAGAAGCTTCTTCCGGTTCAGATACTAGCCATCAAGGAGGGTCTTTTAAAGGGAGATGATATGCTTGTTGTAAGTGCAACTGGATCTGGAAAAACTCTTGTAGGGGAACTTGCAGGAATAACACAGGCAATGAAAGGCAAGAAGTTCATATTCCTGACACCTCTCGTTGCACTANNTACAAGAAACTAGGATTGAATGTAGCTATAAAGGTTGGAAGAAACAGAGTCAAGGCAAAAGGGGAGCTCAAACTTCCGGATTCAGACATATCAAAGGCAGACATAGTTGTTGCAACCTATGAGGGACTGGACTATCTTTTAAGAAGTGGCAACAGCAAGGCACTTAAGGACTTGGGAGTGGTTCTCATTGATGAAATCCATATGATTGATGACGAAGACCGTGGAACACGTCGGCNNGCATCTCTATCCATCTACACAGATGATTGGACTTTCAGCTACTATAAAAAATCCAAAATTCCTTGCATCGGAATTTAACATGAAGCTGGTGGAATATCCCAACAGGCCTGTACCTCTTGAAAGGCATCTTGTTTATATGAGAAATGAGTCCCAAAAGCGTTATCTGATGAGCAATCTGGTCAAAAGGGAATATAATACAAAATCCAAAAAGGGATATCGTGGCCAGACCATCATATTTACCAATTCCAGACGTAAAACCCATCAGATAGCCAACTATCTTCAAAACAAGAAGATAAATGCAAAGGCCTATCATGCGGGGCTGTCATATTACAAAAAAGAGAAGATTGAAAAGGATTTTGACAAGGGAAAAATTTCAGTTGTCGTAACCACCGCGGCCCTTGCTGCAGGAGTGGATTTCCCTGCATCACAGGTAATATTTGACAGTCTGATAATGGGAAATAAATGGATTTCCCCAAATGAGTTTTCACAGATGCTTGGACGTGCCGGAAGGCCTAGCTATCACGACAGGGGAGTGGTCTATATCCTTCCTGAGGTGGGAAACTCATTTGAAGGAGTTAGTGAGGAATCTATGGCATTGGACCTTCTTGAAAGCAGTAGCGAAGATGTCTACATTGAATATGATGAGGAAAGTGCATATGAGCAGATCCTTGCAGACATATCCTCAAAATCAATAAGGAATATGCAGCAACTTTCGGATTTCTACAAGAACATTGACATTCCAGTAAGTCTGAAGATAACAATAGACGAACTGGAGGATCTTGGAATGGTGGACGTTAATCCAAACTCTGAGCTTAAGGTTACGGATTACGGACGTGCGGTTTCAATGTCATTTCTCTCAATTCCTGATGCTGAATTTATCAAATCATCACTTGAAAGTAGAAGCTATCTCAAGAACTATGTAAAGCAGTCTCCGTTTTATAAGAAGAGGGACAAGTTCAACAGGTTGAAAGTGAAAATTCTGGCCATTGCAATGGACATAGAAATGTTTGAAAATGCCTATCTCTCTTCTGTCATCCACAATCAGATAGCAAACGCACTGAAAATCAAGTTTTCCACAAGGCTCTTTGCGGAATCCACTCTTGACATCATTTCAAGTGGGGAGGCAATTGAAAAGCTGGACAAGAAGTATCAGGATGCAATAATAGCTCTTCAAACTGACTTTTTAAAGTGCAAATGTGAAGACAGACCATTCTGCAGATGCCTTCAGCTTGGAATATCTGAACTAATCATAAACGAACGTCTTAAGGGAAAAGATCCCATAGACATTTCAAACAAGCTATTTAGAAAGTATCAGATTCAGGTTTATCCTGGAGATATCTTTTCCTGGCTTGACAACTATATCAAGAATCTGGATGCTATAAAAAGGATAGCTGCTTCATTCAACAACAAAAAGGTTGAAAAGGAGACACATAAATTAATCAAGGCCATTGAAAACGGATGAGTTATAGGAACTTAAACTCATCCAATTCAATATATTCAATTTCAAGCTGTTCATAGGCTTTTCTTACCTTTTCACATGCTTTATCAATGTTTTCAAAGTAAATTAGGTGTGATTTGCAGTTGCAATCACTGCAGCCGAATTTTGGAACTGCATCTTCATTTTCCATTATGATTTCTGCAAGCTCACATTCTATTTTTTTATCGGAAACANNACATTTGAGCTATCATTTAACAGAAGATAATCAATATGCCAGTGCTTTTTCTTCTCACTACTTAAATGTCTGCGTACTCTTGATTCCAATGAGTTCATCGCAGAACCGACATAGATATAGCATCCCTTTTTAAAAGTAATTTCTCCCAAAACCTTCCCGATTTTGATTTTGGTATCTTTGGCTAAACTTATAACTAGACAGTAGGTTCCTTTCATGTTTATTATTAAGTTTTAACATATTAATGTATATGATTTTTGAAATAACCACAAGGGGCCATAGAAACGTAACTTCAAACCACAAATCCACATTTGAAATTACAACAGATAGAGAGATAGGTCCAACAGCAGACTGTATAATTGGTGTGGGAATGGATAAAAACATGAACGGCTTTCCAGAGGAATTTAAGAAAATGATAGCTAATTCGGATACGGAAATTCATGTGATTCTGGATACTGAAAACGGTCATGACGAAATTATAGGCTTTGGTCATGAGGATTTGGAGCTAACCCATCCTACAGACATCGTATGCCGTACAAGTGACTATACCTGTAGCAGAACTCTGATGATTAATTCTAACAAAGCAGCTAGGGATTTGGATCCTGATTTGATTGAAGACCTGAAAAATGAAAAGGAAATGAAAGTCGTTATCAGACTTATATAATTTACAATGGAAATCATAAAATGAGACTAGTTAGCATTGCAAGCGGAAGCAGTGGAAACTGCATACTGATAAATACTGAGGACACTCACATCCTTGTTGATGCAGGCCTTAGCAGAAAGAGAATCAGAGCAGGATTAGAGAAAATTGGTCTTGAGATGAGTGACATTGATGCAATTGTGGTGACTCATGAACACAGTGACCATATCAAAGGTATTGGTGTCATCTCTAGAATGGATAAGGTGCAGGTCTACTCCACAAGAGGTACATTCAATGGAATTCACAGTTCCACTCAATTAGGGCCAATGGACAAGAGCTTATTTAATATAGTTTCAATTGGAAAGTCATTTACAATAGGCGACATTCAAGTAAATCCATTTGATACATTTCACGATGCAAACGAACCCTGTGGATATACATTTACACAGGGAGATAGCAAGGCTGCGGTAATAACAGATACTGGAACATTTGATGACATGATTGTGGAAAACTTACTGGATGTCAATGCACTACTAATCGAATGCAACCATGACATAAGAATGCTTAGGGAAGGGCCGTACCCACATTATCTAAAACAAAGGATAATGAGTGATGATGGACACATGTCAAATGTGGTGTCCTCAAAACTTCTGGGAGAGATATTGCACGATGATATTGAGGGAATCATGCTGGGACATCTGAGCAAAAAGAATAACACTCCTGAAACAGCTATTAAAACCATCAGACATGGAATAGACCTTAACAGGACGGAATATGTTGCAGATGATTTTGACATTGACGTTGCAAAAAGAGATTCTCCCTCAAAACCAATAGAATTCTAGTGAAAATCTAGTTTTGTAGTTAAGTATATATAGTTAGTCAAACATACACTTAAATACTGATTTTATTACCCTTTGCGGGGGTGGTCGAGCGGTCAAAGGCGATAGGTTGAGGGCCTATTGGGTTAGTCCCTTCGCGGGTTCAAGTCCCGTCCCCCGCACTTTAAACTATTATTACTATTTTTGATTATTATGTNNAATATCCCTTAGGGATAATGATGTTTTGGTGGATATTGAGGTTTCCCCCAACTCTAAAAAGTTTGAGATATCCGATTTCAATGACTGGAGAAATAGAATTGAAATCAGGATTAAACAGGTTCCTCAAAAGGGAAAGGCCAACAAGGAGATATGCAAGGAAATGTCCAAGATTTTCAACTGTGAAGTTGCCATTTTCAAAGGAGAAAAATCATCCCAAAAGACCCTTGTTTTCAAAAACTCTTCAAAGGATGATATTTTAAACAGATTTTTGGAAATATTGGATTAGGTGTTTTTTTTATGGAATTCTTTATGAACAGGCCAACAGAGCATTTTGATTAATTATTTAAGCAACAATTATAAGAAATATAATATAGGTGTATAAAATGAAAGCAGTAATTCCAGCGGCAGG
>DAII01000007.1:0-3733 GCA_002496065.1 Methanobrevibacter sp. UBA586 | reverse complement strand
GTTACCTGTTTTTGACAAGCCTACAATCCAGTATGTGATTGAGGAGGCAGTAGCATCCGGAATTGATGACATTGTTATTATAACAGGTAAAAATAAACGTTCCATTGAGGATCATTTTGACAAGTCTTTTGAACTTGAATATACTCTTCAAAATGCAGGAAAGGACAATTACCTAAAACAGGTTCGTGAGATTACCGATTTGGCAGATATCTGTTATATTCGTCAAAAGGAACAGAAAGGACTTGGAGATGCAATATACTGTGCTAAAAAACATATTGGAGACGAGCCATTTGCTGTAATGCTTGGAGATACCATAACCAAAGGTGACACTCCATGTACCAAACAGCTGATTGATGTCTACAATAAGTACAATGCATCAGCTCTTGCAGTAGAGGAAGTCCCATTGGAAAAAGTGGAAAGGTATGGAATCATCAAAGGGGAAGAGATTGAAAAGAACATCTATAAGATAGACAAGCTAGTTGAAAAGCCTCTCAAGGATCATGCCCCTTCAAATCTTGCAATTATGGGACGTTATGTGCTCACTCCGAACATATTTGACCTGATTGATGAGACAGAACCTGGTGTTGGAGGAGAAATTCAACTTACTGATGCACTCTCAAAACTGGACGTTATCTACGGAGATGTTTTCAAAGGCAAAACATATGACATTGGTAACCGTTTGGATTGGCTTAAAACATCAATAGAATTTGCTTTGGATGATAAGGAGTCCAAAGATGATTTGATTGAATACTTAAAAGGAATTCTATAGCTATTGTGGTTGATTTCCTCAACCTTTTTTTTTATCTTTTTTTCATACATGGAAACATTTATATATCATATGATGTAAAGTAAGCTTTACAGTAAAGTTAACTTTACATAGGTCGTGAATTCATGAAAAACATTCTGGAGCAACTGAGAAAACAAATGTCCATAAGTCAGTTGGAACTGGCAGATGCCATGGAGGTTTCACGACAGACCATCAGCTCCCTAGAAAATGGAAGATACAATCCATCTATTGTTTTGGCGTTTAAACTGGCCAGATATTTCGACAAACCAATAGAAGAGATATTTATTTATGAGGAGGAAGAATATGAATAATGAAAAGTTCCTAGAAAAAAAGATGAGGTTCGCAAAGGGATATATTGTCTTTGGATTCCTGTTGATTGTGATAAACCTAGCCCTCAGCTATTGGGCCATAAAAATCAAAGATTTCTGGTTTTCAATGATTGGTATTTGGGGAGTTATCTTCATTGCAATGGGCATTGTACGCTATTTTCTCTACAAAAACCAATCAATACTGAAATTGTACAGGGTTCACGAAAACGATGAGAGAAGTGAGATGTTAAGGGGAAAGGCAGGTTATCTGACATTTGTTTTTTCATCAATAGCACTTGCAATATGCTCTGTGATATTCGTCTCCTTTAATCTGATTTGGCCGTCAATTGTAGTTTTAGCTATCCTGTTTGTTCAGTTCATCGTATTTTATATGTTGATGTGGCATTACAGCAGGAAACTTTAATTTTTTTTTTAAATAGCTAAATATATTTCATGAAGCATTTCTAAAAATCAGGCATCTTTCGCCATATTTTTGGAAGAACATCCATAAAATCAGCAAATGCCTCTTCATAGCTATCATAATTCTTACCAAGCACTTCTCCATATTCTGTAACTGTAATATTCTCATTTTCAATCATTGTCTTTTCAAGATCTATTTTAAATGGAAGTTCATAGAGAAATCTCCCGTTTCCATAGGTAAGGACGATTTCCTCATTGTCATGGATTTCTTTAAGATTCAGGATAATCTCTCCATATCCGTTATCGTTAAGCTGTTTGGTTATTCTGTTTGTCCTGTTGGCACTTTTAAGTTTTCCAAGGTTATCTACTTCAACAACACAGTCAGGATACCTTTCCCTGACCTTGACGATTTCACAGTCAGTATTTTCATAGATGAACTCCTCAGACCTTGAAATTCTATCATATTTCTCCTGGTCAAACTCCACATTAAATGGAACTCTTGTTGCAAGGCATGTTGTCGATTTTGAATATGGTATGTGGTTTTTATCTAGATACTCGTGGACTTCTGCAGAAGTCAGTTTTGCCTCAACGAATGGGCTTTCAATATTGTTCTCATAGATAATCAGAATTCCTGGACGATCCTGAACAAGGTCGCTGATGTTTGTCCCATCTACAATTGTTGAAAATCCGTTGTCATGAGCTACCTTTACAATGTGTTTGTACATTTCACGTCTGCACAGAAAGCATCTGTCAGGTCTGTTTGCGATTATGTCCTCATGGGCGTAAAAGTCCTCAAAAACAATTTTCTGCTCGATATTCAGACTTTTACAAAACTCCTTGGTGTTTTCAATAAATCCTGGTGGGAGAATATTGTTGTCAATCGTAATGGCCAGCACCCTTTTGCATACAAGACCTGCCAAATATGCCATAAGTGTACTGTCAGCTCCTCCAGAAAATGCAATGGCTATTTCCCTGTCCTTCAAAATTTCCTTTACCTTATCAATCTTCTTTTCAACATTCATTTGAATAACCGTCTTTTAATGAATCTTTTCAAGAGCTTTGGTGAACTTTCATCCACTTTTCCTCAAAAGATTCTTTCATCTTATTAAGTGTATGTAATTCTATAGTTTTACAAATTACCCTTTAAGCAATTTGTGGATTTTTTCACTGNNCTACAAAAGATTTGTCCTTGGCTCAGACATTAGTATGATTGATATGTTGCAGACACTTTTACAAGAAATGATTTGCTGTACACGTTAATTGTATACTTCGAAACGAAAGATTTATAAACTAGGCAATTCTATATAACAATTGTTATAAGAATTTAGAGATGAGTGATTATTATGGTAAATATTCCAGAATTGAAAAGAGGTATTTTAAACGATATAACTGAAACTATAGGNNCTCCTATTGTAAAATTAAACAACTTAACAAAAGGACTAGAAGCAGAAGTAGATGTGAAATTAGAATCATTTAATCCAACAAACAGTGTAAAGGATCGTGTTGGTGTATCCTTGATTGAGGAGGCAGAGAAAAATGGCCTGATTAATAAGGATACAATTATCATTGAACCTACAAGTGGTAACACAGGTATTGCATTGGGATTTGTAGCTGCTGCAAAGGGCTATAAGTTAATTTTAACCATGCCTGAGACAATGTCTGTCGAAAGAAGAAAACTTCTATCAATTTTTGGTGCTGAAATAGTATTAACCCCTGGTTCTGAAGGAATGGGCGGAGCAATAGCCAAGGCTGAGGAATTAGCTGCTGAAAACGAAAGANNTCAATTATCCTACAGCAATTTGAAAACCCTGCAAACCCAAAAATCCACAGGGAAACCACTGCAAAAGAAATTCTTAGAGCTACTGATGGTGATGTAGATATTGTAGTAAGTGCAGTTGGAACAGGAGGAACTCTGGAAGGAATTGCAGAGGTTTTAAAGGACTACAATCCTGAAATCAAAATCGTTGCTGTTGAACCAGAAGCTTCCCAGACATTAGGAAAAGGAGTAAAAGGTCCTCATAAAATTCAGGGAATCGGAGCTGGTTTCGTGCCTCCAGTACTTAATACAGATTATATCGATGAAATTATCCCAGTAAAGGATGAGGATGCAGGTAAAACCTTCATGAACTTGGCTAAAAAAGAAGGAATATTTGCAGGAATTTCATCTGGAGCTGCTACTTGGGCAGCATTAGAATTGGCAAAAAGACCTGAAAACAAA
>DAII01000104.1 GCA_002496065.1 Methanobrevibacter sp. UBA586 | reverse complement strand
CGGTAATTGTAGTAAACCAGCCCCAGTTCGTCATCAGCGTATTCGCTGGAGAACCGGAACGGATTGTCCTCTGCGGCATTTCCTTCCATCCTGAGGATATTCCCATATGGGCCGTATTCGTACAAGGCGCGGCGTCCCGCTCTGATGCCGAAGAGCGCCGTGGTGTTTTTCAACAGGTCGTGCGTGTAGTACAGGTCTTCCGCACAGGTTCCCGTCTCATCAAAGAGGCTCATGGCCAGGATGCGCGTGGCTACCTGCTCCAGAGGATTTCACAGATAGGTTTTTCTTAATACGGGCGTTATCGTTTCCGTTGTCCGATCATATTGTAATATTACTTCACAATACTATTAGTTCAAGATCTTGTAAAAACCATTGAAGGTTCTTATTGAATGTTGCTGTTCTAATTTAGATCTGCACATATTATATTAATCATTAAAAAGAATTTGAAAAAAAATAATAGCTGAAATTATGCCCCTAAAACCAAACAATCTTAGCTAATGTTTAAATATATCCTCCAACTAATGAGAACCACAAAGAGGTGAAAAAAATGGATAAACAATTACTTAACGAAGACATTGAAAGATATCTTGAAAATCATGGATGTGGTGAAGCAACATTACTTGGAATCTGTAACAACACCGACTGCGATATAGACAAGGACAAACTGGCCATTCTGGCAAGTGGATTTGATTCTGGAATTGGAGGAACCTATACCGACGGTACATGTGGAGCTATTACAGCTACTGTTCTTGCCTTCGGTCTGACAAACAATGATGCTGGAAAAGTTCAGGAAATGTCTAGAATTTTATTTGAAAGCTTTAAGGAAAAATTCTCCTCAATTCAATGTGGCACCCTTTCAGATTCAGGAGAAAACAAAACACGCTGTGGAGAATACTGTAAATTTGCAGCAGACATTTATGTAGATTTAAATGAATAAGTGCTGAAGGCATTTATTCCTTTTTTTAATATGGAGGGAAATTCTTCCCGAAAATAAGTTTGGCATATTTGATAGCCAGTATTGCCTGTTTCATATAATCCTTCATGATTTCAAGTTCATAATATCTTCTTGAAGGTGCAATGGCAAGCATTTTGAGAATTTTATCATAGACCTCATAGGATCTATCGAAATCAAAGTCATACTCTTCACAGATTTCAGGAGTAAGTTTATCCAGACAGGGAAATTCCAATGTCTGACATATTGTCTTTCGTGAAAAATACTTTGTTCTAATCAGTGGCGAAACTGAACTCAATAAAACGTACTCCCCCAAATCCAAAAGAGGAGGAACTCCTGTTTTATCGAAACGTTCCATTGAAGTTAACTTTTTAAAGTTTTTTATATTGTAGCAATGAAGCTCTATGTAGAAATCAGGTTTGATTTGCTCTATCAGTCCTAAAATCTTCCCACCTATCTCTGACTCATAATAGTCCGGATTGATTGTTGAAATGTATTTGGTTTTGTCAAAGTTGAAAATGTATATTTGACCTTTGGAGAAATCTGACCGTTTCAGAGATTTCAAAAATCTTATGGTAGTTTTTCCCTCATTTCCATGGACACCCCCAATTATTAACTTGGTAGGGCCTTCACCATTATCAATATATCTAAAATAAGCCATGTTAACAATCTAAGTATTTAATTAAAAAAAAAAGATGGAAAAGGAACTATGTTCCTTCCTGCCAGTTGTTCATGTATTCTTTTTGACGATCAGACAAATCATCAATTTCAATACCCATTGATTTTAATTTTAAACTAGCAACAGTGTTATCGATTTCATCAGGTGCCTTTTGAACATCAACAGGCAATTTATTGTTTAGGATATATTTAGCTGAAAGTGCCTGTACTGCGAAACTCATGTCCATGATTTCTGCAGGATGTCCTTGTCCACGTGCAGCTGCAAGGTTTACAAGTCTTCCGTCTGCAAGCAGATATATTTTTCTTCCGTCAGATAGAGTAAACTCTTCAATACTTTCACGTACCTCTTTTACAGCTACAGATTGTGCTTCCAAGTCTTCTCTATTAATTTCCACATTGAAGTGACCTGAATTAGCCAGCATACAGCCGTCTTTCATGTATTTGAAATCATCACCATGAATAATGTTGATGTTTCCAGTAACAGTGATGATTAAATCTGCCTGTTTGACTGCCTCTCTGATCTTCATTACTCTAAATCCATCCATTCTAGCTTCAAGTGCTCTGATTGGGTCAATTTCTGTTACGATTACATTGGCTCCAAGACCTTGTGCTCTTGCCGCAATTCCACGACCGCACCAACCGTATCCGCAGACAACAATTGTTTTACCTGCAATCAACATATTGGTTGTTCCCATAATTGCATCGAAACTGGATTGTCCTGTACCATATCTGTTATCAAATAAATATTTAGTATATGCATCATTTACTGCAACCACAGGGAATTTTAAAGCACCGTCCTTGTTCATTGCTTCCAATCTGTGAACTCCAGTTGTTGTTTCTTCACATGCTCCCATGATGTTTTCCAAAATATCTGTTCTTTCATTGTGAAGAACCATAATCATATCAGCACCGTCATCGATAATAATGTCCGGCTTGTGGTCAAGAACCGCATTGATTGTTTCGTAGTATTCCTCATCTGTCTGTTCTCTCCAACCATAAATGTTAAGGCCTAATTCAACTCCTCCAGCTACAGCATCATCATGAGTTGACAATGGGTTACAACCAGTCATAGCTACTTCTGCCCCTCCTGCCTGTAATGTAAGTCCTAAATTGATGGTTTTAGGTTCTAGATGTAAACATGATCCAATTGTTATGCCTTCAAACGGTTTAGTTTCTTCAAATTCTTTTTTAATGTGTTCAAGAACCGGCATGTGTTTTTGAACCCATTCAGTTTTTCTTACACCTTCAGGTGCAAGTGACATGTCTTTTACTTTGCTCATAACATCACCTAATAATATAATCAGTTTTATAGTTCCTTATTAATTAAATATTTGGATAAAATATTTTAAAATTGAAAATAATAGATTAATTGTAATGGAAACAAAATCCATATATGGCCTTTTTAAAATGAGTTTCATATCAAACTTCTGATAATACATATTCTATACATTTTCCTTCAGTTTGTGAAAACCATAGCTATTCTGATTAGCAATGAAAACAGGAATCATGAATGGCTGATAGGGAAGGCATAATTTAAAATTCCCCTTCTTTATTGGAAAAATTGCAGGAAAACCAAAAACTTTATATTATACTAAAGATTAATATATAAATGTGCTATGCCGGGGTGGCTCAGCTGGTTAGAGCGCCGCCCTGTCACGGCGGAGGTC
>DAII01000071.1 GCA_002496065.1 Methanobrevibacter sp. UBA586 | reverse complement strand
ATCTCATTAATGATTTCAGTTAATGGTGGTGAAAGCTGAGCGAGCATTGGTTTTACAGGTTTTCCAGGTTTTAGATTAAGTTTTTCAAGTCCTTCGGTACTTTCTTCCATAGCTACTAATGAAACCAATCNNGTCCTAAATCGTTTGTAAGCATTTGTGCACGTTCAACAACCTTTTTATCAATGTCAAATGCCTGTGCTATTGCATCACGAATAACTCCTTCCCCAACACCTATCCTAAGCTCTTCCACAACGGTTCTTGTAAGATATTTTGCCTCTGTCGGTGTTGCCTGAGATAACAGTTCTAATAAAATAGCTATTTTACGATTGGTTGATTTGGATCCTGTGATTTTGGATAGCTTTCTCAAGCTGTTGAAAACGAAATCAATTGTTAGGGGCTGTGAAAAAAAGGTAACTTGTTTTTTGTTTTGAAAAAGTTTGAGGCATGCAAGACCAATGTCCCCTTCGTCCCGCACTGCATCCTCCACTTTTTCAGGTTTTGTGCCTATTGCTTCTGCTACAGCTCGCATTAAGAGTTTATTTCCAATTCCTATTTCTTCTGCACTCCAGGCTGGAAACACTCTCCCAAGAATCATTAATCCTACTTCAGATAATGTTTCTCCGTCAAGTTTTTTAAAAAAATTTGCTATAATCTCTGTTTTTTCCAAACGTTTTGTTGTACTTTCTAGTTCTGAGTAAATATTAACTAATTCTTGATACTGCATATTAGACACTTATATAAATTTTTCAAATCTGTCCTTGTCTGCATGACATATTGGACAGGTTTCAGGTGGCTCAGGACGAGCACACAAGTAACCACAAACCTTACATCTCCATACAGGATATGGAAGTCCATCAATGGTTACTTTTTCTATTTCATGTTCTTTTTCTTCTTTCTGCTTTTTCAATGCCTTCATTCTTCTATCTGGGATGGAATGAATCTTTTTATGATTTTCAATAACATCTTTGGTCACATATAAGGCACAGAAACAGAAGCCGTATTCTTCTAGGTCTTGATCTCTATAGTCGCAGGGACAGATGATACCCAAATCCTTATCACGGTTTCCTGATGCTAATCTGCATGGGCAAGCAGGATACCCATATCTTTCTTTATTTATATCAATATTTTTAAGTAACATCTCAACAAATTCAACATCCGGATTTACATAGTATCCTGTTTTTTCAGTTTCCTTTTTAAAATCATCGTAGAGTTTACCCATGCCAATCACCTTTATTCATCATCATGAATATCTAAAGCTACTGCCATTTCCTCTGGTTCGTAACCGGTAATTACTTCTGTATGGCCGATTACTAATGTTGGGAATGACAAATCAGGATTGTATTTTTCAAGTTCTGCCATAACTGCTTCACGTTCTTCACCTGAGGTCAAGTCAACGTAAATGTAGTCATATGCAACGTCATGTTCTTCAAGATACATTCTGGTTTGCTTACACCAGCCACAGGTGGAAAGAGCATACAATTCAATGAATCCTTTTTGCTCTCCGTCCACATGATGGAACTGGATATCGTTAAGTTGTTCGTCACTGCCTTTTACATCACTAATGTTAGTATTGACTGTTTTATCTACCATAATAACATCTCCTTTTATGTAATTGCTAATTATAATTTTCACAAATATATAAAGTTTTTGGTATTTTGAGAAATTATTATTAGGGTAAAATAAGTATTTAGATTAGTAAAAAGAGTAATGAGCAAAAAAGATGCTTTTTAGCACCTTTTTGCTTTAATTAGTATTTATTCAGAAATATTGAGTTCTTTTGCCAGTTCATCTGGCTCATAGCCGATAATTACTTCACTACCATTGATGACAAGTGTAGGAAAAGACATATCTGGATTGTATTTTTCAAGTTCTCTCATTACGACATCACGTTGTTGGCCGGTAGTCAAATCAACATACACATAATTGTATTCAACATTATTATCTTCAAGATACATTCTGGTTTTTTTACACCAGCCACAGGTGGAAAGTGCAAATAAAATAACGTCTCCTTTGTTTTGGCCGTCAACATGTGTGAATTCAATTTCACTTATTTCTGCATCATTGCCGGGTACATGAGTAATGTCACTGTTTTTTGATTCATAATTCATTTTATCATCTCCTTTTGGTGTACATAATATAATTGATTATTATATATAAATGTTGTCTTAAGATGATGGTCAGAAGTCTCCCTTAGCTATTTTAGCTGCACAGTACTCTCCACACATGGCACACATTTCATCATCATCAAGTTCGCACTTGTTTCTGTAGGAACGTGGTTTTGACTTGTCAATTGCAAGGTCGAACTGTTTTTCCCAGTCAAAGTTTTTACGTGCCACTGCCATTTCTCTTTCCTTTGCCCATGCGGATTCAAGACCGTTTGCAACGTCTGCAGCCTCTGCAGCTATTTTGGATGCAACAACTCCCTCCTTCACATCCTCTAGATTAGGAAGGGTCAAATGTTCTGCAGGAGTTACATAACATAAAAAGTCAGCACCGCTGAATGCAGCTATTGCTCCGCCTATTGCTCCTGTAATGTGGTCATATCCTGGTGCCAAATCAGTTACAAGAGGGCCTAACACATAAAATGGAGCTCCGTAACATATTGTTTTCTGGATTTCCATATTTGCCTTGATTTGATTTAACGGCATATGTCCCGGACCTTCTACCATTACCTGAACATTTGCATCTTGTGCCCTTTTTACAAGGACTCCAAGATTAACCAGTTCTTGGATTTGAGGAATGTCACTTGCATCGGAAAGGCATCCTGGCCTTAATCCGTCACCTAAACTTAGGGTTATGTCATTTTCATAAGCTATTTCTAGGATGTAATCGTAATTTTCATATAATGGATTTTCCTCTTGGTTGTGGTAAATCCAGGAAGTTAAAAAGGTTCCTCCCCTACTTACAACTCCCATCATTCTTTTAGCTATCTGCAGTTTGTCAACTAATTCCTTGGTAATTCCGCAGTGTAGGGTCATGAAGTCTACTCCTTCTTTTGCTTGATTTTCGATGGATTTAAATATATCTTCAGGGTCCATCTCTATGATTTCTTTACCTTTCTTTAAAGTAGCTACTCCTGCCTCATAAATTGGAACAGTTCCTATCGGTACATCTACAGCATCCATTATTTTTTTTCTAAAATTTATCAAATCTGAGCCGGTACTTAAATCCATAATTGCATCGGCACCATATTCCACTGCAACTTTGGCCTTTTTCACTTCCAAATCAATATCATCAATTTTACTGGATGATCCGATATTTGCATTTATTTTGGTGGTTAGGTCCTTACCAATTCCACAGGCCATACTGTTTCCATTTATATTTTTAGGAATAACCACTTTTCCTTCAGCTATTAAAGTTATAAGTTTGTTAATAGAGATATTTTCTTTTTCTGCAACAAATTCCATTTCAGGAGTTGCATTGCCTTTTTGTGCTTCGCTTTTTTGTGTCAAATTCATTCCTCCATATTTAAATTAAAGGATATGGTAAATCGGGATTTTCCTTGGGAGGTTTTTCTCCACCTATATGATTTAATCTTAATTCAAGAAACTTTTTACCATTTTTGGTATTTGAATAGATTGGTATTGATTGGCCTACTGTTTTTACAGATTCATTCTCTCCAATTTCCCTTATGTGTCTGGAAGCACATGCAGTAATGACATCACTTCCGTCAAATAGTTCTCTTGCATCCTCTTTGGAAATGCCGGTCGTATGAACTGCAAAAATAGATGTTTACGTTAGGATAAATTTCTTTAAGTCTGTTGATTTCTTTAATATCACTAGCTAAAGCTATTGTAACTGCAATGTTTTTATAGCCGTTTCTTATAGCTTTCCTAAGTCCTTTAACCTGATCTATTTCGGCCGTTTTGGCATTCAACACATTTTTAACTCCAACTTGTTCAATAATCTCTGGAATGGGGGAAGTTTCCACAAGTCCTGAAACTCTTCCACCGACACCCTGTGCCAGTTCCCCATCATGTATCAGGAGAGTCCCACAACCTTCACATACCATTACGGTACAATCTATTATATTTTCTTTAAAAAGAGTACATATTATTTCGAAAATTCCAAAATTAAGATGGTCTTTCATTCTTAACTGTCTATTTTTGGTACACATTCCAAAATCTTTAATTCTAAACTCCATATTTTCCCTTATGGTTTCTGGAGTTATTTCCTTAATATTTCTGTGATGATCAAAAAGAGGACAATATTTAATTTTTGGTTCTGTAACATCGGTTACCTTACCGTTTTCTATTGTAACCTTGCTTTTACCTAATCCATCTATAACATGTTTGGCCATGGACTATTATATATTATTTTTATTATAATAAATTTATCAATATTAAAAAATCTAAAAAAAGTATTACTGGGGTTTATAAAAAAATGGAGGCATTTAAGCCTCCATGTTTGTCAATCTACATATATTGCATGAGTTCAGTATCCTCTTCGGAAGGTTTGACTTTTTCAAGAGCTTCTTGGAAGTATTTTTTAGGTACTTCTTTGGCGTCAATGTCATTTCTTAAGGTTAACATTGCAGCTTCACGACATACTGACTCAATATCAGCACCAACGTAACCTTCGGTTTCTTGTGCTAATTTTTCTAAGTCAACGTCCTCTCCAAGAGGCATGTCTTTAGTATGTACTTTAAAGATAGCTAGTCTTCCTTCTTCGTTAGGAACATCTACTTTGATGTGTCTGTCGAATCTTCCAGGTCTCATGAGTCCTGCATCGAGAATGTCCGGCCTGTTGGTAGCTGCAATTACAGCAACGTCTTCAAGTTCTTCCATACCGTCCATTTCGGTTAAAAGTTGGTTTACAACTCTTTTGGTTACTCCACTGTCTCCATCGTTTCCGCTACGGCTACTTGCAATAGAATCGATTTCATCAAAGAAGATTACAGTAGGTGCTGCTTGTCTTGCTTTTCTGAATACTTCTCTTACTCCAGCTTCAGAATCTCCTACCCATTTGGAGAGTAATTCTGGACCTTTTACGGAGATGAAGTTAGCTTCACTTTCGTTAGCTACTGCTTTTGCAAGTAAGGTTTTACCTGTACCTGGAATACCGTAAAGTAAGGTTCCTTTAGGTGGTCTGATACCGAATTTTTGGAATTTTTCAGGATATCTTAACGGCCATTCAACAGCTTCTTGTAATTCTTGTTTTACATCTCCAAGTCCACCAATATCTTCCCATTTGATATCTGGTACTTGAACAATAACTTCTCTGAGTGCAGATGGTTGAATTTCTTTTAATGCTTCTTTGAAATCTTTTGGCTCTACAATAATTTTTTTAAGAACATCTTCTGAAATTTCCTCATCGCTTTTGATGTCAGNNTTCTTACTACTCTCATTGCAGCTTCACGACATAATGATTCAAGATCTGCTCCAACGAAACCGTGAGTTACTTTTGCAAACTCTTCGAGGTCCACGTCATCTGCAAGTGGCATGCTTCTGGTGTGGATTTCTAAGATTTCTAGTCTTTCTTCTTCGTCAGGTACACCGATTTCAATTTCTCTATCGAATCTTCCAGGTCTTCTTAAAGCTGGATCAATGGAATCAGGTCTGTTAGTAGCACCGATAATTACAACTTGGCCTCTGGATTTAAGACCGTCCATTAAGGTTAAAAGTTGAGCTACGGTTCTTCTTTCAGCTTCACCTTGGGTGTCTTCTCTGTTTGGAGCAATTGCATCTAATTCATCAATGAATATGATGGATGGAGCGTTTGCTTCTGCTTCCTCGAATTTTTCACGTAAGTTTTCTTCAGATCCACCTACGTATTTACTCATGATTTCAGGTCCTGCAATAGATATGAAATGTGCGTCACTTTCGTTAGCTACTGCTTTTGCAAGTAAGGTTTTACCTGTACCTGGTGGTCCTTGCATTAATACTCCTTTAGGTGGAGTGATACCTAATTTTTCAAATAGTTCAGGTCTTTTAAGAGGAATTTCAATCATTTCCCTTACTTTTTTAACTTCCTCTTTAAGTCCACCAATATCTTCATAGGTTACGTCAAGAAGGTTGCTTACACCGTCAATACTTGCAACGTCCACAGGTTCTTCTTTCACTTCAACTTCTGTGTTTTCTCCAACAATTACAATTCCTGCAGGTTGTGTTGAAACAACTGCACACTTGATTTCAGTCATTGGTGAAAAGTCCATAAAGTTGTCAAATAAGCTATCAAAGCCCATTCCCATGGTACTTGGTCTGCTTCTTACTTGGGAAGTGATGATGTCACCTTGTACCATTACTTTTCCTGCAAATAAGCTACGTACGTCTCCTTGCACTTTAATGTTATTTTCAATTGGTGCTAGAACTACTTTTTTAGCTTCAACTGCTTTTGTTTTTTTAATTAATACTTCTTGTCCGATGGATGCACCTGCATTTTTACGAACAAGTCCGTCTATTCTAATAACTCCTAAACCAATATCGGTTTGAGAAGNNTTCTATCTCCGACAACCTCAATAAGATCTCCTTCTTGTAATCCCATATCTCCCATCACTTGAGGATCGAGTCTTGCGATTCCATGTCCGATATCTCTTTGTGAGATTGATTCTGCAACTTTTAAAGTTATTTCATCTTTTACCATAGTATCAGTCTCCTATTAATATCACTAATAATAAATGTTATCCTTCCTTATAAAGGTTTCGATTTTTTAATTTTGTTTTATACTATTAAAACAAACTAATTTTTTTGTTGAATATTCTATATAAATTCGTTAATACAATAAAATAATAAATATAAATAAAATAAATTTATAATCGTAACAGTGGCTATTTTATAGCTACATTTATATAATATGTCTTACTACTATATAAATGTTTCGGTTTGTACCATTTTTAATTCTTCAATAATATTACGTTATTCTTAATAATATTCATTTTGAATTTTTATTATTATCAAATTAAAATTCTTACGAATTATATTAAGTTATTATGAATTATTAACCATTATTTTTAATTATAAGTCTCTAAAAATAAATATTAAAAATTTTAATTAATTCGTACATGTTAAAACAAACTTTTTTATTTTGTTTGAAAAAAAAATAAAAATAATTTTGATTGTTTTTTCAATCCAAGAGTTATCTTATTACTCCGCCGAAACCGGCCAATATTTCTTTTGCCTTTTCAATGGCCTCTTTATAAAGTGAAGTGATTTTAAATGTGATGCTGATGTGATCATCCTGAATTTGAGGGCCAGTATAGATATCCACGATTTCAAATGAAATAATGTTCTCGATATTCTTGATGGTTTCAAGAATGATTTCAAGATTCACACGCTTGTTAAATTCACAGCTGATGTATTGGGTTATGTGCTCATAATTGTTAAGTTTCCAATTGTAAAGCTCTTCATGGGTCAAAACTTCAATGTTTGACAATTTGAGTTTTTTGTTTTTGTTTCCTTTACCAAGAATGATGGTGTCCTTGGTGACTTCCTTAAGCTTTCCAATGTGAACTTTTCCTGAATAAATGTGTCTCAGTCCCACTTCCTGACCCAGTTGCTCATTCAGGACGGTAAACTCGTGGCTGAGAGAGTTGATGGCCTTGTCACTTCTACCTAGAGCTGCTTGAATGTCTCCCATATTCCTTGTGGATCTGTTGGCAATTTCTACAAATGTCAACTCGTCACCGTTGTTGATTACTTCCTTAAGCTCGATTACGGCATCGGCGAAGGCATTTCTGATGTTATCACCGTTATTGTTCATTGTCTGAATGTAATATGTCAGATAAGGGTTTTGTGAAGCAATCCTTGCAATCATATCTATCATCAGATTATAAATTGGACTTTCAAAGTCTTCAGTTTCACTGATATTGACCTTAAGCTTTTCCATTGCTGAAGCGGTTGAAATAAATGAAAAATGGGTGAGAACCTGAACGATACTCATCATATAGTCATGTTCCTTCGCTGTGGTCTCGATAATGTGCATGTTCTTGCTTTCAAGGTAATTGTAAACTCTTTCATACCAAGGGCCCTTTTCAACTGGTGTGAGGACGATTATCTGATTGTCCAAATTAACTGTTCTTGGACCAAATATTGGATGTGTTGGAATAAAATCTACATTGTCAGGCAATACTTCAGCCATTACATTGCTGGGACCTTCCTTGACGGAAGTTACATCAATTAACAGTGAACCTTCCTTCATATAATCAGCCACTTCTCTAATAACTCCTGCTGTAAAATTCATAGGTACGGAAACAATTACAATGTCGCTGTTTTCAGCCAGTTCGGTATTTGATTCATAATACTCCACATCATAGATATTAGCTACCTTTCTGCCCTTATGATGGTCCCTTCCACTTATTGCAACATCAAATTCCTCATTTAGATATGTGATGATAGTCTTTCCAAGACCATCTGTTCCACCGATTATTCCAATATTCATATTAATCATTAATTATTTTTAATTTCAAGTATTATATATAATTAGCAACGAAAAAATTGTGTGAGAATATGAAAATTTTAAAGCAAGATACAAAAGAGGGAGTAATGGAACTGTTTCCGGAAACATTAGATGATTTGTGGCATCTTTCCCACATCATAGAAGTTGGAGATAATGTTTCTTCCAAAACCACAAGACGTATTCAGGACAACACTGGAGACAAGCTTAGAAGCGATCGTGGTGTTAAAAAGACATTTTTCCTAGGAATTGAAGTTGAATCAATAGGTTTTCATATTTTTACTGGGAAGTTAAGGTTGACAGGAGTCATTACAAGAGGTCCTGAAGATTTGATTCCATTGGGTTCTCATCATACATTGGAAGTGAAACTGCACACTCCTTTAGTTATTAAAAAAGACAAATGGTCAAGATACATGGTCAAAAGGGTTGAAAGAGCTATTGAAGCATCCAAAAAACTGTCTGCAATTATAGTAGTCTTGGAGGATGATGTGGCAACATTAGGTCTTATAAGACAGTTCGGTATTGAATATTATGGTCCAATCAAAGGTTCCATTTCAGGTAAGAGAATAATTGATAAAAACAGAAACAAGAACATCCTTCAGTTCTATCAAAAAATCGTAGATGCGATTACAAAATTTGACAACATTCAGAACATAATCGTAGCAGGTCCAGGATTTGTCAAGAATGACTTTTTTGACTTTTTAAAAGACAATCATAAGGACCTAGCCAAAAAAGCAATAATTGAAAACATTGGAACCGGAGGAAGAGTCGGAATTGGTGAAGTGATTAAAAAGGGAACAGTTGAGAAACTGACAGTTGAAAATAGGGTGGCTGAAGAGATACAGGCAGTTGATGAATTGCTGGTAAACATAGCTAAAAATCCTTCAAAGGTTACATACGGGATTGATGAGACTAAAAATGCTGNNTTTTGGATTCTGCAATTCCAAAAAATGGTCTTGAAAGCACAATTGATGTTGTTGAAAATATGAGTGGAACTGTCATTACGGTCAGTTCGGAACATGAAGGCGGTGAGCAACTTGCTGCTCTAGGAGGAATAGGTGCAATTTTAAGGTACTCCATTTCTTAAATTATATATAACATTATCTTTATAAGATATTATAGTAAAATTTATTTTTTTAAAAAAATTTGTGATATTATGTATGAAGCAATGTTTGTTGTATTTATCTATATATTTGTTTTATCCGCAGTCGGTACTGTGTTATTGAACATAATATTTAGATTCCTAGGTAAAAATGGGTACTTGGGAAACCTATTTCCTAATGTAAGGGGAGGTATTCCAAGAGCAATCGGAATTATTCCATTTATAATTTTATGTTTTTACTTTTTACCAGGATACAATAGTTTAATTTTAATCATAGGTGTTTTTGCTATATTTGATGATGTTTTAGGTCGTCAAAAGATTGCTTCTCTTTCAATTGAATGGGGGCAACTTGCAAGAGGAATAGGCATGATTTTAGTTATCATTGCAGGATTCTATTTGGATATAGGAATTTCTGCAATTTTCATTGCACTCATGATTCAACCAATTAATATCTCTGACATGCAACCTGGAACAACCTGTATGGTTACCATTATAATGAGTTTGGTTACTATAGTTGTAATGTTGGCTATAGGATCAGCTCCTGTAGATGAGCTTCCAGCTATTTACACTCCATTGGTACTGTTGATTGTATGTTTAGGTTACTGCCCATTAGATTTCTTAGGAAAAATAATGTTAGGTGAAGTAGGTAATCATTCCTTTGCTATAGCTCTTGGAATCTCATATTACTTGGCCGGTGGATTGGCTGGAGTAATCGTATTAGGATTGGTGACTGTAGCACTTACAGCATTTGTTAGAAGAAGCACTTTAAGACCATTCCTCAGTCAATCTCTTGGAATCAAACATCCTAACTTCGGTGATTTCTTTATGGATGTTTTAAGTGGAGGGGGTCTTGGAGATTTATTTAGAAAACTAATCCTTAAGGATAAACAATATATAATAAGAAGTCCTCTTTTGATAAAATTAGGATTTAGAAGATTGTTGTACAATCCTTACGCTTCAAGAAATGCAAAATTTACTTCAAACAGAGGATCTAAACAACAAGTCAGATTAGGAAAATTATAATGGAGGAGTTTTATGAAAGCATTAGTTGTTATTACCGGAAGGGGTCTAGGTGGAGACGCTTCAATTGCTTTAAATACCATCAGGGCATTGGAAAAAAATGGCGTTGACTGTGAAATAGCTCTTGACGAATCTGCTCCAGGAATTCTATTTAAAAATAATGGTTATACATGGCATAAGATATCCATTCCAGCGGCAGGAGGTTTCGTTGCTACCAAGGCATCAGCTATCAAGGCAGCGTTTAAAATGATTACCGCAACATTCAAAATTAGAAAGTTAATAAATAAACTGGATGTTGATTTCGTTGTAGGTGTGATTGGTGGGGGAGCTATTGTAGGTGCTGTGGGAGCCAAAATAACCAGAACTCCAGGTTTTTCATTAATCTGTACTCCTCTCGATACAAAGGTCTGTACAAGACTTAATCAGTGTTATGTATTACCTGAAGCATATCTTTACAAGGAGAAAAATCTTCCAAACAATGTTNNTATGATTTGTCTAAAGGGGATAAGAATAGAGCTTTGGAAAAACTACGGGAGGAAGAGAAGTTTGATGAAAACAAGAAGACAATTCTATTCTCCTCTGGATCATCTATATTCAAGGGAATTATTGAAGGTGCAAACAATTTTGCCAAGCTAACTGATGATTATAATCTGCTTTTGATAGGCCTTCCGTTGCATGATGAGTATTTGGATGATGTCAGTGACGATATAATTTATCTGGGTTATATCAACTGGTTGGATGATCTCTTTGAGTACGTTGACTTGGCTGTCGTTACTGATGATGGATTGTCTATTCAGGAAGCTGTTGCATGTGAGGTTCCAAGTGTATGTCTTACTAAGGTCAAATGGGGAAGATACCATAATATGGAAGCTGTTTTCGATGGGGCTACCCTAGAAGCAGAACTTTACAATTTAAACGATAAGATTATGGAAGCTCTTGATAAGGCCGATGACTTGAGGAAAGGATGTAAAAAATATTCCGGTGACATAGCTGTGGCTCAAGATGTTTTAGCTAAAAAAATGATTAAAAAAGTAAAAGAAGATTGATGGTTAATTTATAACCACATATTTTTTATTATTTTATAGTTTGTATCAGTTGACGGATGAACCTCTATAAAATCTTCATAATCATTCAAATCGTAATTTTCTCTCATCAAATATGATAGGTAAGCCACATCATCACCTGAAGAAGGAGATATGGTAGCTATTTTTTTAATTTTATTTTCATTTCCATCAAATGATATTTTTGACATTCCTGTATCTCCTAGAAGTATGTTCCAGAATATTCCAGGGCCTGCTATTCCTGGTGCTGAAATATCAATGATTTCCGCATTTTCAGGTATGCTTTCGTCTTTTACAAAACTCACTTCTTGGTTAAGACTTAATGTTTGGGGAATATCATCATAACTTATTTTATTTGGGTATCCTGCCATGTTTCTTGTAGCACATATACCTTCTTTTCTAGCTACTGGGGTTAGCTGATATCCTCCGGTAACATCACCTGCAGCATATATATGTTCCTTACTTGTTTGCATGAATTCATTAACTTTTATGGTTCCATTAGGATTAAGTTCAACCATATCCTTTACAATCTCAGAATTGGCTACTCTTCCTGTTGCAAAGAAAGGTGTCCCTTCGAATTTTTCACCACTGAAAGTTGTGGCACTGTTTTTGCTTACTTCACGGACACTAACATTCTCATAAACCTTAACTTCCGGAATTAGCTTTTCCAAAATGTATTTGTTGATGTCAGCATCATCTATGTCTTTTAGAAATCCGCTTCTTGCAAGGATTGTTACCTCACTTCCAAGCTTTGAATAGATATTTGCCACTTCACAGGCGATTATTCCACCACCTATTATCACGAGTTTTTTGGGAATGTCATCAATTTTTAGGATGTCCTTGTGGGTAAGGCCATATTGTGCCCCTTGAATGTCTGGAATGTAAGGGCGAGCTCCTGTAGCTATTAAAAGATTCTCATAATCAAATGTTTCTCCGTTTACAACAACGGAATCCTCAACAACACTGGCCTCTCCATATATAAGGGTATTTCCAACACTTTCATTTTCAAGTTGATTGAGCTTTCTAAGCATTTCCTGAGTTTCAATGATTTTTTCAACGATTTTATCATATGAAACTTCCATTTGGCTCTTGATAAATCCATGAGTATTAAACCTATTGTTCTGTTCTATGTATCTTGTGATGTCGGTCAATGCACAGATAACCATGCATCCTTCGTTTAAGCAGGTTCCTGCA
>DAII01000134.1 GCA_002496065.1 Methanobrevibacter sp. UBA586 | reverse complement strand
TTAAATGTCATGGCTATTGACTTTGTATGATTATATGACAATATAGAAAAATTAATTTAATACAATTTAAAATAATATACTAATAAGATTATTTGTTGTGATATTTTGAATGCATTTAATTTTTTATTTATAGAACGTGAAAACAAACCAAGAGCAAAAGGAATTACAATGGTTCTTGACAAAGGACTGGGAATTGAAACTGCTGACAGCCTAATGANNCGTTGATTTCGTAAAGTTCGGATGGGGAACCAGCATAGTTCATGACAGGGACATTATCAAGGAGAAGGTGGAAATGTACAAGTCCCGCAACATAACTCCATATACTGGCGGAACATTGTTTGAACTTGCTTTCAGTCAGGACAAACTGGACGAATTCTTTGAAGAAGCTCATGAACTGGGTTTTCCTGCTGTTGAAATATCTGACGGTTCATATGGAATTGATCATGAAACAAAGCTCAATGCAATAAGACGTGCAAGGGAAGAAGGATTTCAGGTACTATCTGAAGTAGGTAAGAAAAATCCTGAATTGGACAGAGAAATCTCCCTAGAAGAAAGGGTTAGGATGATGAACGATGAACTTGAGGCAGGTTCTTCATACATAATCGTCGAAGCTCGTGAAGGTGGAAAGAACATAGGAATCTATGACAAGTCAGGAAATGTCAAGGATGAAGAGGTTAACTACATCAACGACAATGTGGAAAGTGACAGGATTCTTTGGGAAGCACCTAATAAGGATCAGCAAATATTCTTCGTTTTAAACTTTGGAAAGGACGTCAACCTTGGAAACATTTCCGTTGATGATATTACTTCTCTAGAAACTATCAGAAGAGGTTTGAGAGGAGATACCTTTGGTAAAATAGAATAATTATTTTTTTTTTAGGTGGTAATATTGCAAGAACGCACTATTGAAAATATTAATAAAAAAATAAAAGAAAGAAATGATAATATTTACACGGCTGAGGAATTTAAAAAGCTTATTGAAGATGATGATGCACCTGCCTTTGATGAAGTAGATGTGGTTACTACAGGTACCTGTGGAGTCATGAGTGGAACTTCTGTGGTTTTCAACATTATCGTAGCTGAACAGGGAAGCTTCATGAGGGCTAAAAATATCTATATGAATGGTGTTCCAGGAAATGTGGGGCCATGTCCAAATGAAAGGCTGGGTTCTGTGGATTTGATTCTAAATGGAACAAGCAAATCCCTTGAGAATCCAAGCTATGGAGGAGGATTCCTATTTAAGGACATTCTTGAAGGAAAGGAAATTGACATTATGGTAGAAACCCTTGAAGGGGACATCATAGAATCCACCACATCCATTGATGATATACAGACAGCTCAACTCTTTGGAACCAGAATGGCCTTTAAGAATTACACTGCATTTACAAATCCCTCAAGCAATCCAGTATCTTCAATATTCTGCGGAATTCCTCTTGAAGGACCATGCACAGGTCTTACATTTTCAGGTTGCGGAGCATTGAACCCTCTTCAAAACGATTCCAACCAGAATGTAATCAAATTCGGTGCCAAAATTCTTTTAAACGGTGCTGAAGGTTTGGTCATTGGAAACGGTACCAGAAGTGCTCCGGAAAAACCAAATCTAATGCTTACAGGTAATCTGAAAGATATGGATTCTTCATACATTGGAGGATTTAAAACAGGAGAAGGTGGAGAGGTTTACGATACTGTAGCAGTTCCAATTCCTGTTTTAAATGAAGAGATTTACAATAACCTGCTGATTGAAAACCGGGACATTCCTCTTACTGTATCTGATATTGACGGCCGTTTTCCAATCACTGAAATGACCTACGAGGATGCATGGGGAGACTATGATTTAAGACCAAGGCTTAAAAGGACAAAATGTGACAAATGCAACAACTGTTCTGTTGAGGATATCTGTCCGACAAATGCAATCTATGACAAGAAAATCGATCTCTACAGATGCTTCGGCTGCGGGCTATGTGCTCACTACTGCAGAAACAAGGCAATTAAAATGAGAACAGGCTCAGTCAATCTTGAAATAGGTGGAAAGGAATATGACATTCCAATCGTATGTAGGCAATCAGATGTCCTAAGAGCAAACAAGCTATCCTTAAAACTTAAGAAAATGATTAGAAATAATGAATTTTCCCTATAGTGTGATAAAATGAATGTTCAAAAAATCACTGACACTCCTCTTAACTTTGCAGAGGAAATTATCAACGACATCAAGTCCTCTAAGGAGGATGGTATTTTGAAATGCGTTCAATGTGGAATGTGTACTTCAACATGTCCTGCGGCCAAACAGTCAGACTACAATCCACGTGATATTATTGAAAGGGTTCTTCAGGGAGATGAAGATCTAATTGAGGACGATGTCATCTGGAACTGTTTCTACTGCTACACCTGTCACAGTATCTGTCCTGTTGGAAACAGCGTATGTGAGGTCAATCAGATTCTAAAACAGTTTGCAATAGCTAAGGGAGTAGCTGACGATAAGATTTATGACTATTTGGGCTTTGCAGATAGCTATTACAATTCAGCTATTGGAGCAATACCTTCCAAATTTTACCCCGAAATCAAGGAAGATGTTGAAGGATGGTGGGAATTCAGGCAAAACCTTGGAAAAATCAGAGAGGAACTGGGTCTGGATGCTCTCACTCCACCTAAAGATGTAATCGATGAGGTTTCCTTGATTCTGACAAATTGTGGGTTTAAGGAGAGAATAGATAAAGTTAGAAATAATGATGAGTTGTAATTATGAAACAAATACCTGATAAAGATATTCTTTTATTTAAAAGTTGTCTTGTAAGCGTGGAATATCCTGGAATTGAATCCTCCACAAAGTTTGTTTTTGACAAGTTGGGAATAGACTATGAGATTTCCCCACAACAGACATGTTGTACTGGATTGGGTCACTATTCCGATATTTTTGACCAGTTTACAACAACAACTCTTGGAGCACGTAACTTTAGAATAGCTCAAAGCATTGACAGACCGAATCTTGTTATGATGTGTGCCACATGCTATGCAATTAACAAGAAGGTGGCAAACATTCTAAACAACAAGGATGAGGTTCGTGAAAGGGTAAATGACGTTTTCAAGGAGTCTGATTTGGATTATTTGGTATATGAAAAGGATTCAACCAGATCCAGCGAAAACATTTTCCATGTGGTCGACATCCTATACAACAAGAGAGATGAGATTGCAAAGCATGTGAAATATGACCTGAGCGATTTCAGGATAGCTACACACCACGGATGCCATTACTGCAAGGTTCATTATGACGATACTATTGGAGGTTTTAGAAATCCTCAAATCCTAGATGAACTGATTGAATTTTGTGGTTGTAGTACCATTGGTTTCTATGATCACAAAAGAACCACTTGCGGTTCAGGATTCAGACAAAGATATTCCAATAAGGATTTGTCCCTAAAGGTCACTGAAGACAAGCTTATGGCTTTAAAGGAGGACAAGGTGGATATTCTGGTTCATCTCTGCCCCAACTGTCATGTGCAGTTTGACAGATATCAGAACCTGATTTCAGAGAATACTGGTGAGGATTTTGACATTATTCATTTGAACATAGCTCAGTTCATGGCCATAGTATTCGGTGCAGATTTTAATAGTGTTGTTGGAACACAGGCCCATACGGTTCCAATTGAATCAAAAATAGACAATTTAAAGGAGGTAGACTAATGACGGATGATTTGAAAGTTGGAGTTTTTATTTGTGAATGCGGAGGAAACATTTCCGATGTTGTTGACATTGATGAAGTTAAGGCCTCCTTAGATGTGGAAGTTGTGGAACAGTTTGAAAATCTCTGTTCATTAAACGGCAGAAAGATTATTAGGGATGCGATTTTCGAGCATGATTTGGATCGTGTTGTAATAGCTGCATGCTCTCCGATAAGCCATGAAAAGACTTTTCAGGATTATGTAAAACCCTTAAATCCATATCTTATGGACATGGCAAACATTCGTGAACAGTGTTCATGGGTTCATGACGATCCCAAAGGCCACCGCNNATCCCAAAAAGGCCACCAAAAAGGCCATCACATTAATCAACGCTTCAATAGAGAAGGTAAAACAGTCAGATGAGGTAAATCCTATCTATTGTCAGACTCCTAATGAGGTGGCGGTTATCGGTGGTGGAATCGCTGGGATGAATGCTGCACTGTCATTGGCCAAACAAGGAACAAAGGTTACTCTTATTGAACAGTCTCCTTCAATCGGCGGGCACATGGCCAAGATAGGTAAGGTATTTTCACCTGTAAAGATAGCTGAAGAGTGTGGAATGTGTCTGCTAAATCCGATTCTCAATGAGGTTGTCTGGAATGACAATATTGAGGTCATGACAAATACTCAAGTCATTGAGGCTGAAAGACGTGCAGGTACCTACAATCTGATTCTGGAGCAGTCACCGAGATATGTGAATCCCGACAAGTGTATTGCCTGTGGAAAGTGTGCTGAAGTCTGTGAAGTGGAGGTTCCAAATGACTGGAACGACAACCTTTCAAACAGAAAGGCAATTTATAGGCCATTTGGTCAATCTTACCCTGAAGCATATACTATAGACATGGAAAATTGTGACAAATGTGCTAATTGTGTAAAAGTATGCCCGATGCATGCAATTAAACTTAAAGGTAAAAGTGAAAAGCTTCCTTTAAGCGTAGGTTCTTTGATTTTAGCTACAGGTCACCAGCTATTTGATCCAAACAAAAGACCTGAATATGGATATGAAAGGTATGATGACGTAATAACACAATCAGAACTGGGCCGTATTACAGGTGTAAACGGACCGACAAAGGGAAAACTTGTCAAAAAGAACGGAAAAGTTCCTAAAAGGGTTGTAATGATACAGTGTGTTGGATCAAGAGATGAAAAGCCAGACGGACACAAGTACTGTTCAAAGGTATGCTGTATGGTTGCCCTTAAAAATGCGAACATCATAAAGCACAAGTATCCTGACACAGATATCGTAATCTGCTATACCGATGTGAGAACTCCTGGTATGTATGAAAAGTACTACAAGCACTCCCAGGCATCAGGTGTCAGATTCATACGTGGAAGACCTGGAGAAGTAGTCAGAAAAGGTGAAAACTACATTGTTCGTGTTGAAGACACTCTTAAAAAGGAATTTTCCGAAATCGAAGCTGATATGGTGGTTCTATCAACAGCTATGGAGCCTTCAGAGGGTACCAAGAAAATTGCAGATATTCTGAATGTAGGTGTGACTGAAGACAATTTTATAAAGGAATCACATCCTAAAATCAAGCCTGTAACAACAGACCTTCAGGGAACATTTGTCTGTGGAACCGCACAGGATCCTAAGGACATAACAGAATCAATCATGCAGGCAACTGCAGCAGCATCAAAGGTAGCTGAATACAACTATGCAGGTGTCGAGATAGAGCCTTTCATTGCAGAGATTGATGATGAGAAATGTGAACTTTGTGGAAACTGTATCAAACGCTGTAAGTTTAAATCAATGTCCATCAATGAAAACAGAGTTGAAATAGACCCTATGAGCTGTACTGGCTGTGGAAAATGTTTGACTGCATGCAGACAGGCAGCAATTACAGTAAACGGAAACATTGATGAAAAGATTATGGCAACAATCAATGGTGTTCTGGACAAGAAAGGGGAAAATGAAAGAATGATTCTTGTGTTCCTAGATAACATTGGATATACTGCAGCTGACAATATCGGAGTAAACCGTTTGAGTTATCCTGAATCAATTCATATCATCAAGGTTCATTCCGTAAACCGTGTAAGGCCAAGACATATAAGATATGCTTTGGAAAACGGTGCCGACGGAGTATTCATTGGGGAATTCCCTGGAGATTTGATGTATGAGGAAGTTGAAAGAAAAATAGAAAGGGTTAAAAAGAGGATTTTAGAATCCAATCAGAACCCTGAAAGATTGGCTTTCTCTAAGGTATACATTCCTTATTTCTCAGGACTTGCTAAAAAATTAACAGATTTTGATGAAAAAATTAAAGAGTTAAACGAATTGGAAGCTTAATTCTTTTTTATTTCATTCATAAATCTTTCTTTTATTTCTTCTGGAGTAATGTCTAGATTTGGAGCCGTACTGTTTCCGGCTTTCACCTGATAGTTAACGACACTGCACATATCATTGTTTATTACTTTTTCTAAATCAATATCTTCGTAATTGTGAACATCTTCAAATCCTACACCTTTTGCCACATCTAACAGATTCACTTCCTGAGCATAAGTGTCCTGATTTCCTGTAGATCCGTAAGCTCCGTTATTGATTATAATCCATGTTAGATTTTTGGGATTTTGCACAAATACTGTTACAAGACTTCCTAAATTCATCAGAACTGAACCGTCACCGTCTATTACAACTACTTTTTTGTCTGGCTGTGCTAGGGCTAGTCCGAGACCTATTGATGATGCAAGACCCATGGATCCGATCATATAGAAGTTTTCAACTCTGTCCTTCACTGCATATAGTTCCTTACAGGGAACTCCAATGTTACAGACAACCAATTCATCTCCAATGTTTTCCATTATTTTTTCAATAGCATCTTTTCTATACATTCAATCACCAATATTTGATTTCCAATAAAACGGAGAATGGTTTTCCACTTTCTTCTGTTGCTGTCCAAGAATTTCCAACAACCTCTTTTGCCTCCCTTGGAGTTTCAGGCTTTATGTAGGGGTAACCCATAGCCTCCAGAAGGAGGGTTGTTGATTCACCCATAGGAACCTGTCCACATATCTGCTCTCCTTCGGTTCCCCTATGGCTCATTATCATGACCAATGAGAAATGATATAGCTCAGTCAGGGATTTCAATGCGTTTATTGAGTTTCCAAGACCTGAATTCTGCATCATGATAGCTGCTTTTTTCCCGCCCATATATGCTCCTGCACATATTCCGATTCCTTCCTCTTCACGTGTAACTGGAACATGGGTAATTTCAGGGTCTTCATCGATTTTATTTAGTAATTTTGTTAGATTTACGCAGGGAACGCTGACTATAAAGTCAATTCCCGCTTCTTTAAGTCCTTTGTAAATTGCATCACTACTGTCCATGAACTTATTTAGTGAGGTTTTTGATAATATAGTTAATTGTATGTTTCATGAAAGATACGCTGTATTTTTTTGGTTCGTTTACTANNATCAATAATGTTATAAGTATGTATAAAATATTCTTATTTCATATGAAAGATACAAATGCATTTTTTGATTCATTTACCAAAACATGTTTTTGTTTAAATTTCTCTCCTCGATTTTTTTTGGGTTTTTTCTTTTGTGTGTGGTGGGGATGATGCAATTGATAATGGGAGAAAAGTCATTGACTTGCAGGTTTCCCAAGACTGTTTTTTTCTATGGTCCTTCCCTAAATTATTAATGTTAATTTGGAAAAAAAGTTTAATTGTATAAAAATGCTTCTTCATCGTTGACATCATTATCAACAATCTAGGGAAAAAAGTTTAATTATATAAAAGTAAAAATAGATTGTTTTTTAATGCATATTTTATAATATTGGTCTTGAATAAACCATTTTTACTATATTTTTTCTTTTTTTAGATGCCACTAATGTGAATAGATTAATTCATTAACATCTTTGATTAGTAGATCATATTAAGTTTTTTCTAAATATTATGCTTTTTTTGATTTTAAGTATTTATTTTCAAATAGCATTAAAGCATTTTTTTTATGATATTTGAAAATGAATACCAATCTTTATTAAAATGGAAAGGGAGGTGGGAAAAATTGTTTTTTAAAAATATATATGAGTTTTACCTCCCCCCTCTTATTTAGATCATATATATTTTATTTTCTTAGTCTTCTTAGTGGGATTAATAGGCAGATTGATAATATTAGTAAGACTATTGGGTTTCCAGTTTCTAATGTGCTGGCAATAGCCTCGTGTTTTAGAAGCATAGTAGTATTATTTTGTTCTACTGTGGTTTCGTTAATTGTTTGATTATTATCAATCTTGATTGAAGTAGAGAGTTCTGCTCCAATATATTTTTGGTCACCACCATATACAAGTCTTATTTGGTATTCACCTGCATCCAATCCAGATAAGTCTAATGTTGCAATACCGTTAACTACCTGAAGCACTGTGTATTTTTCACCATTTATGTAAACAGTAACATTTCCAGATGCATCACTTGGTAGTTTGATATGAATAATATTGCCTTCTTGTTGGATTTCCATTTTAGGCACATTTATATTCATATTTTGAGCTACTGGAACATATTTATCATCACCCCTGTAGCTTATTTTTATATCATGCTCACCAGTAGTGAGGTTGTCTATTTGGATGAATACAGTTCCATTAATTAGACTGTACTCGCCTATTTTTTCTCCATCTATGTACAGGTTCACTTTACCCTCAGCATCTGAAGGTAATGTAACGTTTACACCATCCTTATCCATTTTTACAACCATGTCTGGGATAATTACGGTGTAATACTTCTCAAATTCATTGTATATGTCGCTTCCAGCAAAGTTCACTTGTATATCATGTTTTCCAGAAGTAATATTATCTAGTTTTATGTTAAGTTTTCCTTCACTGAACTCGTCATTATACATTGTTTTGTTGTCAAGAATCACAATAGCAGGACCATTAAGGTCATTTGGACCTTTTATGATAAGGTTACTGTTATCTAAGGATATGTTTAAATCTCCCACATTTTTCTTAACAGTGAAATTGGACTCAACGGTAGTTGGGTTTGTAAACTCATCACCATTGTATGTTGCAGTAATATTATGCTCACCAGCAGGTAAATCACCAATCGGAAGCTCTACTGTTCCATTAACAATATCCACAGTTACGGATTCACCATCAATTGATATTGTAATATTACCAGTAGTATTTTCAGGAACAGTTACTTTGATTGTTCCATTATCCACTGTTATATTTACTTCACCTGTGATGTTACGTTTAATTATGAATGTTGTACTATTTTCTGTTGGATTATAGTAGTCATCACCATAGTATATTCCAGTTACATTGTGAATACCTGGTTCTAGTCCTTCAAATGGAACTTTTACAGTACCATTTACAAGTTCATAATTACCTGGTACATGAGGTAGTAACATTGGTGTCATACCATCAATTACCAATGTAACAGATCCTGTTGCATTTTTAGGCAAAGTAACAGTAATGGTGTTATTTTCCACAGTAATAACCATAGTCACATTATCTTTCACAATAAAAGTAGTGTTAACCTCAGCTGGATTATAGTAATCATCACCATTGTAAATTACAGTTACGTTATGATCACCCGGAGCTAAATCACCAAGTGAAATTTCTACTGTTCCATTGATAATTTCATATGTTTCTGTGTTACCGTCGATTTTAATTGTCACATTACCTGTTGCGTTT
>DAII01000049.1:14015-19029 GCA_002496065.1 Methanobrevibacter sp. UBA586 | reverse complement strand
TACCTCTGCCATGTTATCCCTTAATAAAAATAAATAATAAATAAATATAATAATATAAATATATTAATTGAAGTATAAATAATTATGTGAAAATATAGAGGTGAGGTAATGGCATTAAGAAGATGTCCAAAATGTGGTGGAACAAACGATGACAAATATGGTTTTTGTTTNNAAAAAGATATTGACTTGACACAGCCTATCGAAGAAAATAAAAGAAAATGCATTGCTTGTGGATATGAAAATCCTGAAGAGGCAGAATGTTGTGTCAAATGTGGAATGCCATTGATGTTTAATCAGGCATTTGAAAACAACAGTCCTTTCATTATAAAATACGGTAGCACTACAAAGCCTAAAGAAGAGCCAAAGGACTACAAAAGAACAGGTAACCTCATAATTGTCTTAGGATACATATTTTCAATTTTGGGAGGTTTGATTGGATTAATAATCGCTTTTTATCTCTCAACAAGAAAAGACCCAAGAGCTCGTAAACATGGACACATCCAGCTTGCAATATTACTATTCTATCTTGTAATGATTGCAATACTTGTAGGAACTGGAAACGTCAATGTTGATCAGCTTATGAACATGACAGCAATTCCTGAGTTAGGGATGAACTTGTAAACTCATTACAATAGCTCCCTCTTTATTGTTGTAATATCCAGGAACTATTCTATCTACTTCAAAATTAAAGTTTTTGTAGAACTCAATAGCTCCTGAGTTATTTTCATTGACTTCAAGAGTTATGTATTCCACATTACATTGATTTAAAATCATAATGGCCTGAGATAATAATTTTGTTCCTATTTTTAAACGCTTATACTCCTTGTCAACAGCTATTGAAATTATATGGCCTTCATACTCATGTTTTATCCAGAACAAAACATAACCTACAACATAACCATCATCCTCAGCCACCAAAAAGCCTACTCCCATTTCATGTAACTTGAGGAACATGTTAAGACCATAGGATTGGTCAAAGGACATCGCTTCTATTTCAAACACCCGTTTCAAATCATTTGGAACAAATTCTCTTATTATTNNACATTTTTAATAGATTATGATATAAATTTTTTATTCTAAAAATTAATATATAAACTAGAACCTAACTATATATTGATGAAAATTTGGAAAGATTTTGGCGAGTATATTTTGAATTTGTGTGAAAAAAGACCAATCAACATTGCAGAGGTTGGTGTTGGAAAGTTTACGATGGTTTATGACTTCCTAAATGAACAGGAGGGAGTGAACATTGTTAAAATTGACATAACTCCTGCTGATGAAACCGTTATACGAGATGACATAACCAACCCAAATCCGGAGCTTTACAGAGATTTGGACATTATTTATTCAATCAGACCTCCAAGTGAAATTCAGCCTCACATATTAAAATTAAAAGAGTTCAACGATGCCAAAATCATAATCAAACCCCTATTTAATGAGGACTTGAATACAGGATCCAAAAAAATGAAACTTAAAAATTACAGAAAATCTAGTTTTTATATTTTATAGACTGCGTGATATTGATGATAGAAAAAATATTTAAGGAATATAACACCTCAAAAAACGGTTTGAACCAGAACGATGTTAAAAGCAGACATGAGATATACGGTTTGAACGAACTTAAGGAAGAGAAGAAACAGCACCCTATTGTCCTTTTCCTAAGTCAGTTTTTAGAGGCACTAATTATACTTCTTCTTATAGCTGCCGTTGCTGCATATTTCGTAGGAGATGTTATAGACAGCTATGTTATCCTTCTTGTAGTATGTTTGAATGCGATAATCGGATTTACACAGGAGTACCGTGCTGAAAAGGCAATGGAAAAGCTAAAGACATTAGTTTCAACAGATGCAATTGTTAAAAGAAATGGAGACATTCAGATAGTTCCAGGTCATGACCTTACAATAGGAGACATTGTCCTAATTGAAGAGGGAAACAAGGTTCCTGCAGATCTTCTTTTAATTGAAGCAAATGATTTGAGAATTGATGAATCATCACTTACAGGAGAGTCAATGCCAGTAAGCAAAACCGCCGATTACCCTGAGAACATTCCATTGGATCTGTGCAAGAACGAGAAGAAGCTATCCAAAAATATCCTTTATATGGAATCTACAGTCGTAAAGGGAAATGGGATTGGAGTGGTCTTTGCAGTTGGAATGAACACATCAATAGGCAAAATTGCTGAAATGATTCAAAGAGAGGAAACCGAAACACCACTTCAAAAGAAAATCGACAAGCTCGGGAAAATCCTTGCACTAATAGCAATTGTTGTATGTGTATTCGTATTCATAGTGGAATTCTTTAGGGGTGTTCCTTTAGTTGAAAACTTTATGACAGCAGTATCCCTTGCTGTGGCAGCCATTCCTGAAGGGTTACCTGCAGTTCTAACACTTACACTGGCTTTGGGAATGCAACAGATGGCAAAGTCCCATGCAATTGTCAGAAGACTCCTTGCAGTGGAGACATTAGGATCATGTACCATAGTCTGCAGTGATAAGACAGGAACCCTTACAGAAAATAAAATGACTGTAAGAGAGGAAAAGGTCTTTGATAGGGAAAAGCTATTGTTAATAAGTGCATTGTGTGTAAACAGCTATGAGAAAGATGGAAAAATAATTGGAGACCCTACAGACGGTGCCATAATGGAATTTGGAAAAAAACATGACTTCCTTAAAGCCACACTGGAGGAAAAATATCCTAGAATCAGAGAAATTCCATTAGATAGTGAAAGAAAAAGAATGACTACCATACATAAAGACTGTGAAAGTTACCTTGTTCTCAGCAAAGGTGCTCCAGAAATAATTTTAGACTCATGCAAATACATAAACAACAATGGAACCGTTGAAATTCTTGACGATAAAACCAAGAAAAACATACAGGAGAACATATCCTCCATGACCAATTCCGCATTANNAATCGGATTCGCATACAAGGAATTTGACTACAAAAATGATGATACTGTTTCAGAAATTGAGAAGAATTTGGTGTTTGTAGGCTTGCTCGCATTAATGGACCCTCCAAGAGAAGAGGCTAAGAAAGCTGTAAAGCAATGTATTGAAGCAGGAATCAAGGTAAAAATGATTACTGGAGACCATCAGGAAACGGCAGCAGCTATTGCTCGGGAGTTGGGAATCCTTACAGATGGAATTGTAATAAACGGAGAGGAACTGGACAATTTGAGCAAAGAGGAATATCTAAAAATTGCTGATGACATCCAAGTATATGCAAGGGTCTATCCCGAACAGAAAATGCGTATCGTGAAAATTCTTGAAGAGAAGGGAAACATAGTGTCCATGACCGGAGACGGGGTAAACGATGCACCAGCTCTTAAAAAAGCTTCAATAGGAGTTGCAATGGGATCAGGGACCGATGTTGCCAAGGAGTCATCAGACATGGTTATTCAGGATGACAACTTTGCAACAATCGTAGATGCAATTAAGGAAGGAAGAAAGATTTACGACAATATCCGAAGATTTATCAAATTCCAAGTATCCACAAACATAGGTGCGATAATTACAATTCTTGGAGCGTCATTCATGTCACTTCCAATACCTTTCAATCCAGTACAGTTGCTTTGGATTAACATCATAATGGACGGCCCTCCTGCACAGACATTGGGAGTTGAAGGGGCCGAAAAGGACATTATGAAAAGAGACCCCGTAACAGGAGACATTCTAAATAAGAATGTTCTGATAAAAATTGTCGTTGCAGGTGTTGTAATGGCTCTTGGAACCTTGGGACTCTACGTTTATCAATTGAACATTGGATCAAGTACAAAAAAGGCAATGACAGTAGCATTTACAATGTTTGTAGTATATCAACTGTTCAATGCGTATAACTCCAAATCAAATTCAAATAAAAAAAGTACAATACTATATGGAGCCATAGCCATCTCATTCATCCTACAGTTGCTTGCGATATATGTTCCATATCTGCAGATAATATTTAGAACTACAGCTATTGACCTTGTAGATTGGATTTTAATATTTATTGTTGCATGTAGCATACTAATTTCACATAGAATTGTAAACAGGGCCATACCACAGGACTAGTGATTGTTATGAGCGTGATTAACGTTTTCTTAATGGGTGGAACAAAGGAATCGATTGAAATTATTAAACATCTAAAAGATAATTTCAATACATATATCCTAACAACCACAACAACAGAATATGGGAAAAGGTTAGCTATTGAGGGGGGAAGCGATTACACCATAGCTAGACCTCTTCCAAAGGATGATTTGATAGAAATATTAAATGGAACCACTGATTTTGACCTGTTTGTCGATGCGACACATCCATTTGCATCACATGTAACTCAAACAGCAATAGAAGTCTCAAAAATATGCAAACTTCCATACATTAGATTTGAAAGATATACATCAAACTTAGAAGAATTTGATAAAACACAATTATATACTGTTAAATCATTTGAAGATGCAGGGAAATTGATTGAAAAAAAATTCAATAATGTAAATGTATTGCATTTTGCAGGAGCTAACACCATGGAGAAGATAGTGAAATACAGTTCTCCAGAAAACTTCTATCCTAGAATATTAGAAGTTGAAAGCTCATTTGAAAAATGTGAAAAACTGAACATTCCAAAGGAAAACATCATTCCAATGAAGGGAACCTCTACCATAAATGAAAATCTTGAGCTGATAGATCGTCTCGACGCAGGAGTGATAATAACAAAGGAAAGTGGAGATATAGGTGGAGTAGGTGCAAAGTTAAAAGCAGCAAACGAAAAAAACATTCCTGTGATATTGATACAGAGACCTGAAATAAAAACACTAGATGAAAAAACAGTAGTTCACAATCTGGACCAGCTAGATTCCAAAATTAAAAAAATCTTATTTTAAAAAAAAAACTAAACGCCGAGACTGGGATTTGAACCCAGGCGGAGAACATCTCCACAGGATTTCAAGTCCTGCGCCTTACCAGACTAGACTATCTCGGCCAATGAAAAATTAAAAGAAAAATAAATAAAATAATAGAACGCCGAGACTGGGATTTGA
>DAII01000049.1:13828-14002 GCA_002496065.1 Methanobrevibacter sp. UBA586 | reverse complement strand
ACCAGACTAGACTATCTCGGCATTATAGTTTATTTAAAAAGAGACAAGGAAAATATTTAGAAAAATCTAAATATTTTTAGAGAACTTAACTTTTAAGTTCAATTTCAATACTTACATTATCAGGAACATTAACTTTCATAACTTGTCTCATAGCACGTTCATCAGCTCCAATAG
>DAII01000049.1:1274-13801 GCA_002496065.1 Methanobrevibacter sp. UBA586 | reverse complement strand
TCTGGAGATTTTCTTGTAGGAACAACTAATTTTTTAGTTGGTAATGGGATAGGACCAGATAAATCAACACCAGTTCTTTCTGCGATTTTTTTGAGTTGATCACAGACCACTGCTAATTTTTCTGGATCAGTTCCAGTAAGTTTAATTCCGGTTTGATTCAATTTAACCCTCCAAGTAAAACAAATTAAAAAGCCAATAAAATATTAAAAAAATATGGAATTAACCATATTTTAGAATATTATAAACTAACAAACTTATTTAGCTGGGGTAATTGCAATACATAAACCAGCAGCAACAGTTTGACCCATATCTCTGATAGCAAATCTACCCATTTGTGGGATTTCTTTTGCGTTTTCAATAACCATAGGTTTGGTTGGTTTAACTTTTACGATTGCAGCGTTACCAGTTTTTAAGAAGTCAGGGTTTTCTTCGTCAACTTGACCAGTAGATGGGTTTAATTTTTTAGATAATTCTAAGAAAGTACATGCTACTTGAGAAGTGTGACAGTGGAATACAGGAGTGTAACCTACGGTGATAACACCAGGGTGTTGTAATACAACAATTTGTGCATCGAATTCTTTAGCTACAGTAGGTGCGTTGTCAGTGTGACCTGCTACATCTCCTCTTCTGATATCGTTTTTACCTACACCTCTTACGTTGAATCCGATGTTGTCACCAGGTTCAGCGGTTTCAAATACTTCGTGGTGCATTTCGATAGATTTTACTTCTCCGGAAGCTCCAGCTGGTTCGAAGATTACGTTTTCTCCTTTTTTCATTACACCAGTTTCTACTCTTCCTACAGGTACGGTACCTACACCAGTGATGGAGTATACATCTTGGATAGGGATTCTTAAAGGTAAGTCTAAAGGTTTTTCAGGTGGGTTTAATTCATCTAATGCTTCCATTAAAGTTGGTCCTTTGTACCATTTGGTGTTTGGACTTGCTTCTTTAATGTTGTCCCCTTCAAATGCAGATACAGGGATGAAAGGTACTTGAGCAGGGTTGAAACCTACAGATTTAATTAAGGTAGATACTTGTTCTTTTAATTCGTTGAATTTGTCTTCATCGTAGTCTACTAAATCGATTTTGTTAATAGCGATGATTAATTGGTTAATACCTAAGGTTTTGGATAAGAATACGTGTTCTTTGGTTTGTGGCATTACACCGTCGTCTGCAGCTACTACTAATACACCTGCGTCAGCTTGGGAAGCACCGGTAATCATGTTTTTAACGAAATCTCTGTGTCCAGGACAGTCTACAACAGTGTAGTCGTATTTTTTGGTGGAGAATTTTTGGTGAGCTAAATCGATGGTTACTCCTCTTTCTCTTTCTTCCCCTAATTTATCCATAACAAAACGGAATTTGTTTTCTCCATCATCTAATTGTTGTTCAGCAATTGCACCTGCTTTTAATAATAAGTGTCCAACTAAAGTGGATTTTCCATGGTCAACGTGTCCAATAAATGCTAAATTAATATGTTCTTTTTCTTTTGCCATTATAATACCTCTTTTTTAAGATTAAAAAAACATTATAGTAAGCTCAATGTTAGCTTAAAGATAATTTGAACTTTAACATATAAAAATATAATGTTTTTCATGGGAAATATCATATTTTTTTTAAAATAAAAAAAAATNNAATAATTAAATTTTAATATTAAATTTTAAATGATTATCCTAAATAATGATCAGGACCATATGGTTCTGGGGATAAGCCTTTTCTTTGTCTGATTTCTTTAACGATGTTGTTTTGCATTTCGTTAGGTAATCTTTCAAATCCAGACATTTCAGTAGACCATAAACATCTACCTTCTGCTGCTGATCTGATATCACCAGCAAAACCAAACATTTCAGCTACAGGAACTTTGGATTCAATGGTTGCCATATCACCAGTGTCTTGTCTCATATCTACAATTTGACCTCTTCTGTTTTGTATTTCTCTAGTACATGCTCCCATGTAGTCTTGTGGGGTACTGATGAATACTTTTTGCATAGGTTCAAGTAATGCAGGTTGAGCGGACATGATAGCTGCATAGATTGCTTTTCTGATAGCAGGCAATACTTGAGCAGGTCCTCTGTGAACTGCGTCCTCGTGAAGTTTTGCATCGTGGAGTTTGAATTTTAATCCCATTGCAATTTCGTTTGCTAATGGACCGTCTTCAAGTGCAGATTCAAATCCTTCAAGTAAGAGCTCTTTTACTTCATCCAAGTATTGGATACCACGAGTCATGTTGATAAACATACTTCTGTTGTGAATATCCCAAACTCTTCTAGCTTCTTCTTTATCTAAACCATATTCCATAAAGTCAGCTGCTGCTTCTTTACCTTTTACTCTACCTTCTTTTAAGTCTCCTTCTTGTAATGCTTGGAATAAGGAGTCTTCTAAAGGTTCAACAGTAATGTAGAATCTGTTGTGTTTGTTTGGTGATTTACCTTCAACTTGTGGTGAACCTCCAGCAACGGTTTCTCTGTATACAACAATAGGTTCGGAAGTTTGGATGTCTACACCTTTATCGTTGATTCTGTATGCAATAACTTCTAAGTGAAGTTCTCCCATACCTGAAATTAAGTGTTCACCGGTTTCTTCGTTAATTTCAACTTTTACAGTAGGATCTTCTTTACCTACTTGTCTTAAAACATCAATTAATTTTGGTAAATCTTTAGTGTTTTTAGCTTCTACAGCTACGGTAACTACAGGTTCGGATATGTGTTCTAATCCTTCGAACTCTTGGATTTTGTCTTCTGGTGAGCAGATTGTTTCCCCTGCGGTTGCACCTTTTGCACCAGTAACGTAAACAATGTTACCTGCAGTAACTGAATCAGTAGATACTCTTTCAGGACCGAAGTATACACCTACTTGTTGTACTCTAGATTTTTTGTGAGCTCCAACCATGTAGATTTCAGTACCTTGTTTGAGGGTTCCACCGTATACCCTACCAGTAGCTACTTCACCAGCGTGTTTATCGATTGATACGTTGGTAACCATTACAGCTAAAGGACCATCTGCTTCGGTGTTAATCATACATTGACCAGCAGGAGATTCTATGTCTCCTTCCCAGATGTTAGGTACTCTGTAAACTTGTGCTACTTTAGGTGAAGGTAAGTGTTCTACTACCATACCGAGCAATACATCAGATAAAGGTACTTTGTGTGCTAATTCTTTTTGTTTGTCATCATTACAGTAATCAATGATGTCTTTGAAGTTAACACCTGTTTGTTGCATCATTGGAACGTTAATAGCCCAATTGTGGTATGCTGAACCGAAAGCTACACTACCATCAGCAATGTCTAAGCTCCATTCTTCTTTTTTGTCTTCAGGAGCCATGTTTTTAATCAACTTGTTAGCTTCCATGTAAATGTTGATGAATCTTTTTTGTAATTCATCTGGTTCTAATTTCAATTCGTTGATTAATCTGTCTACTTTATTAATGAATAAAACAGGTTTTACATTTTCTTTTAATGCTTGTCTGAATACAGTTTCGGTTTGAGGCATAATACCTTCTACAGCACATACAACTACTACTGCACCGTCTACTGCTCTCATAGCACGAGTTACGTCCCCACCAAAGTCAACGTGACCAGGAGTATCGATTAAGTTGATTAAGTATTCGTCGTCATCGTATTGGTGAATCATTGATACGTTTGCTGCATCAATGGTAATACCACGTGCTTGTTCCTGTTCATCGAAATCCATGAATCTTTGGTCACCTGCAAGTTCCTCAGAAATCATACCTGCACCAGCTAAGAGGTTATCAGTCAAAGTAGTTTTACCGTGATCGATGTGTGCACAGATACCAATGTTTCTGATTAAATCAGGTTGATACATTAATTCCTTGATTTTTGCAATCATTTTGTCTCTTCTACTCAAAAAAATCACCTATGATTATCATAATTAGTGAGCTGCTTTAGCTACTCTTTCTTTCTCTTCTTTTTTCTGTACAGCAAAACTTCTGGAATCTTCTTCAGAAGCAAGGATTAACTCATCAGCTAAACATTCAGCAACAGATTTTTTGTTTTTAAAAGCTGATTGTAAGGTTCCTCTGGTTAAGAATCCTAATGAAAGATCCACTCTTCTTTGTGGTGAAATGTCCACAGCTACTTGGTATCCAATACCACCGTATTTGATACGAGTAGTTTCTTCACGTGGAGAAGTATTTTCAACAGCTGTAACTAAAACTTGAACAGGGTTCTTTTTAGTTCTTTTGTTGATAATATCCAAGGATTCTTTTACGATATTGTAAGCTTTATTCTTTTTACCGGAGTTGAGATGAGTTCTCATAACTTTATTCATTAATCTTTCTACGATAGATACTTTGGATTTTGCGAATTGTCTTTTTACGTGTCTACCGGAGGTGTGAGGTACGAGAGTTTCATCTAAACAAATGTATTTTACTAAACCTTGATCGTCAATTTGAATTTCATCAAGTTCCCATTTATCAAATAATTTACTCATGAATAACCACCTTATCTTACAGGTTTTTCTATTTTTCCACTTACCATTTCTGATAAAGCTACATTGTTAACTTTAGATACTTTCCAACGAACTCCAGGAATATCACCCATGGACCTTCCAGATGGTCCACCGATTCCTTCAATCATTACCTCGTCGTGTTCATCGATAAATCCAATAGCTCCGTCACCTGGTGCGAAAGCAGTTAATTGTTTACCGTTTTTGATTAATTGTACACGTACACATTTACGGATTGCGGAGTTAGGCTGTTTAGCTTCAATCCCTACTTTTTCGATTACAATTCCTCTAGCTTGAGGAGCTCCTTCGAGAGGATCTGCTTTAACATCTAATCTTAAAGCTCTCCTTTTGTAATCCACGTCTTTCCACTTAAAATTTTGTCTGTTCTTTTTAAGTTTTTTTGCAGCAAAAAGTCCTGGCATAATTTTTCCTCTAAAAAATTTNNAAATCCACCGCTGCGATTTATATTGTTCTAAAACAATACAATCTAAATTTTAGAAAGAATAATATAGTAATAATAAATTTAGATAATGACTTATCTAAAAAAGATATCTCAACGAATTTAAAAATATCAGCCAAAAAGGCACACGATAGCTAATATTTTATAAAACTAAAATATAAGAATATCTTACAATAGATTATATTTTTTAACCTTTATAAATGTATTGTTTAACAGGATAAAAAATTTAAAAAAAGATAATCACATGAAAAATGTGAGTAATATAAAAAATAAAATGAAAATAAGTAAATTATTTTAAAATAATGTTACTTATTTCGTGTTGTCTGTCAGCTAACAATTTAGCTCTTTGAATATTAATTCCATTTTTACCGATGGCAATACGTTTATTGGTATTGTCTGCTGTAACAATAGCTATTTTTTCCCCTTTCTTATTTTTAGTAATTTTTACAAATTGTAATTCTGCAGGGGATAAAAGATTTCTAATAAATTGGTCAGAATCATCAGATAGTTCGATGATTTCGACTCCTCTACCTACTGCTCTTTTAACTTTTGAAACAGTATTTCCACCTTTTCCAATAGCTAAACCCATATTACCGTTTTTAACTACGAAAGTGACCTTACTATTTTCATCATCGATAATGCAATCTTTAACCATTGCCCCAGTCATATTTTCAAAAAGAGCAATAAATCTTATTTCATTTGCACTAAATTTGATAGACATCTAAATCTACCTCAAATCGTCTAATATAGTAGAATCTCCTGGATCGTTAATAATTAATGTAGCTACGGTAAAAGGTTTACCACATACAGAACCTAACTCTACACTTGTTCCATCGTAAGTGTAAGCTTGGATTTCTGAAAGATTAGCGTAATATTCAACATCTTCAATTATTTCTTTAGGAGCGTTTGCAGCAACGACTACAAGTTTTCCTTTACCTAATTTTAAAGATTGAATTGATTTTTCAGAGCCTAAAGTCACATCCCCTGTGTCTACAGCTACTCTGATACCTCTTTCTACGTCCATCATCTAGCCTCCTATTCATTTTTATTTGCCATTTTGACACCGACTGAACCGGTACCAAGAGGTATTGGTTGTCCAATAATAATATTTTCGATGATACCAGTTAAATGATCTACTTCACCACGGATACTTGCGCGAAGTAAATGTTTACCAGTTTCTTCAAAAGCTGCACGAGCTAAAACACTTGATTTTTCACCACTGATACCGTGTCTTCCAATGGATTTTACAACTCCTTCAGAAGTCATCATATCAGCTACAAGCATAATATGTCTGACATCCACACTAAGACCTTGATTTTCAAGGGTGTTTTGGGTTTCATCAATGATTGCCTGTCTGGCAGCCTCAATACCTAAAACTGTTTCAATTTCGTGGATATCGTTAGTAGTGGTTCTAACCTTATCAATTCCTTCCATTGCAAGGATGTCACCTAAATTAGAACCTTCAGTATGGATAACCCATTCAGCATCTTTACGAATAATTACTCTTCCAATTCCTTTTATACCACTGATTTGTAAATCACGAACCTTGTCTGCCAAGAGACGTAGTTCCCTAATACTTTGTTTTGGTGGTTCAACTATGAGTTTATCATCCTTAATTTCAGCTTTCTTGAATGTTTTTTGGATTTTCTGAATAACTTCATTATAATTCAATCTTTTCGCTTCTATTTTGGATTTATCAAGAACTGCTTCAACTTTCATTTCAGCATAGTTTAAATCGAAATAATCCAAGACATCGTTTAAAGTACTTTTAGCAATTTTATTAGCAATTGTCTTTACAAACTCCTCATCTTGTCTTTTGTCCTCTTCGAAATAAATGTCCATAGTTGGAGTTGAAATTTTCTTTCTTGCGTCAACGATTTCAATAAGTCTTGGAAGACCTAATGTTACGTTTAACTCTACTACCCCTGCGTAGTGAAAAGTACGCATGGTCATCTGAGTACCAGGTTCACCAACTGATTGTGCAGCTACTGTTCCAACAGCCTCGCCAGCTTCAACGTGAGCTCGGTCATAGGCAACTTTAACTCTGGTAATTAATTCATCAAGTTCATCATCGTTTAAATTTCTACGAATGTAAGCAGCTGCTAAATCTTCAACATAACTTTCTGGAAACTCAACACCTGCATTTTCTAATGCTACTTCTACTTTTTCTATAGTTTCTTGCATATTGACACCTATTTAGCCGGATTTTCAATTCTCATTTCGTCTATGATCTTATCAAGATCTGCTGCTTTTCCGTAGTCACTTTTAGCAGGATCCACACCGTCTTCTCCAAACATGGTCTGAATAACCATTCCTTGGTTGTCGGTTACAAGTCCTGAACTTTTTACTTGTAAATCCTGAAGTGCATTTACAAGCCTTCTTTGCATGTATCCAGATTGTGCAGTACGAATCGCGGTATCTACCAATCCTTCTCTTCCCCCCATAGCGTGGAAGAAGAATTCAATTGGGTCTAAACCATGTTTGTAACTGGAGTGTACAAATCCTTTCGCTTTTGCCCCGAGTTCTTTTTTCTTGAAGTGAGGCAATGTTCTGTCAATGTATCCCCTATGAATACGGCCCCCACGAACCGCTTGCTGACCTACACAAGCTGTAATCTGAGTAAGGTTCAACATGGATGCCCTTGCACCGGTACGTGCCATAATTACTGAGTAATTTGGAAGACGTGCTCTTCTACCATCAATGTATTCGTCCATTTTAAGGTAATCCTCTGCAATAGCACCAGAACCGTCCCTAGCTTCCCCAAGCACTTGCATGATTCTCATCTCAAGAGTTTCTTCAAGACTTCTACCAGGTAAAGCTTCAAGGAATCCGTCCTCATAACTTTTAATGAGGTCATCTACCTTAGCTTCCGCTTTATTCAAGTGCTCATTAATTCTTTCTTGAGCTTCATCAGGAATTTCCTCATCATTAGTACTTGTTGTGATTCCGTTTTGCATGATACCACAAATAGCTAAGTCAGTGGAACGGTCTAAGAATTCACGAGCTCTGTCAGCACCATATTCCTTAACGATTTTATCAAGGATTTTACCTGAGAAAGATCCGTATGCCTTTTCGTCAATAGCTCCACTTAAGAGTTGACCGTCCTTGATTACAACATATGCATCGGATTCACAAGCCTCTCCTTTACATTCGTCACATTTTTCACAGATTTCAGCTTTGTAATTGAGATTTAAGTCATCAGGTAACAATAGACTGAATAATTCCTTACCTGTCCAGTTTTCATGTTTACGTTTTGGTAATGGTAAGTGGGATTTTCTGATAATTTGGAAAGCTGTTTCCTCATCGAACTCTGTTCCTGTTCTTGTTAGAATGTATGCTCCTGAAATGTGGTCGTGAATAGCTCCGATAATTGGTCCACCGAACCTTGGTGAAAGAATGTGTTCCTGTACACGCATCAAACTTTTGGCTTCCGCTCTGGATTCGTCAGTTTGGAAAACGTGCATGTTCATTTCGTCCCCATCGAAATCTTCGTTGTATGGAGGACATACACAAAGGTTCAATCTGAAAGTTTTATAAGGTAAAACCCTTACTTCATGAGCCATCATACTCATTCTGTGAAGAGAAGGTTGACGGTTGAATAAAACCATGTCTCCATCTTTCAAATGTCTTTCAATTATGAATCCAGGTTCTAATTGCTCAAGAATTAAATCTTTAGTTTCATCTAAAACTCTAATTTTTCTTCCGTCCAACCTTATTACATAGTTTGCTCCAGGATGAACGTTAGGACCGTTTTCAATGTATTTTCTCATTTCATCGATGTTCCAATCATTTACATAGGCAGGTACTGTTACCTCTTTTGCAATCATTTCCGGAACACCTACTTCGTTGATACTTATGNNGGGATCTGGAGAAATTACAGTACGTGCAGAGAAGTTTACACGTTTACCAGAAAGGTTACTTCTGAACCTTCCTTCTTTTCCTTTCAATCTTTGAGCGAGTGTTTTTAATGGTCTTCCTGATCTGTGTCTTGCTGGAGGTACACCAGAAGCCTCATTATCAAAGTAAGTGGTTACGTGATATTGTAATAATTCCCATAAATCCTCTACAATAAGTTGAGGAGCACCTGCTTCCATGTTTTCAATTAATCTTTGATTAATCCTTAGGATATCTACAAGCTTGTGTGTTAAATCATCCTCTGAACGTTCACCTGTGTCTAAAGTAATAGATGGTCTAACAGTAACTGGAGGAACTGGTAATACTGTTAAGACTAACCATTCAGGTCTAGCTACTTCAGGATTAACACCCAATACGAATGCATCCTCATCAGTGATTCTTTCAAGTCTTTCACGAACTTCAGAAGCAGTTAATTTGTAATCACCCTGATTGATTGAAACTGGTTTATCAATGGTGATATCTTCCTGTTCCGCTTCACAGTGAGGACAGGTGTCACGACGAGCTTCGTTGTAAATTTCTTTTAAAATATTGTTTAGGCTAATTCCATGATCCTGTGCATCTTTGATTTTTTCAGTATATTCACTGATTTCTACATCAGTTAAAAGAACTCTTCCACACTCGTTACAGGTTGAACGTAAAATTTTGTGAATTATGTCACCAAAACCAACGTGAATAACAGGTCTTGCAAGTTCAATACTACCAAAGTGTCCTTGACATTCTCCACCTCTGTAACCACAGGATCTACATTTTAATGAAGGGTCAATAACACCTAAATGAGGATCCATTAATCCTCCTTCAATAGGATATCCATCTTCATCATAGGTATCTGGTGTTTCAATTCTAACTACAGACATATTACGAATGTGTTCAGGAGACATTAAACCAAAGTTAATTTGCTCAATTCTCTTAATAAAATTATCACTCAAAATAATACCTCCATTTAACTATACTTTGTCTCCTAAAACTAATTTAGGGAAAATACATAAACTCTTAAGTTCATCTAATAATAATTTAAATGCATATGAAATTTCAACAGGGTATGTTTCAACATCTCCACAGATTGGACAGTAAACTTTATTCTTGGATTTATCCTCAATAGCTAACATACCACAGTTTTCACAGACAACTGCTTCGTATTTGTCAGATTCATCTAAAAGTCTTTCTTTCAATGTAAGAGCAGCACCATGTGCAATAAGACAGTCTCTTTCCATTTCTCCAAATCTTAAACCACCTTCACGTGCTCTACCTTCAGTAGGTTGACGTGTAAGCACTTGTACAGGACCTCTAGAACGAGCATATACCTTATCAGTGGTCATGTGNNGATATGCAACTCCAATAAAGATTTCAGCATCAATTCTTTCACCTGTTACACCATTGTATAATGATTCACATCCTGCTGATTCAAATCCGTTGTTAATGAGCTGCTCTTTGATTTCTTTTTCAAGTTCTGTATTGAAAGGAGTACCGTCAATACGTTCACCTTCCAGACAACCTGCCTTACCTGCAACCATTTCCAATACCTGTCCTACAGACATCCTTGAAGGAATCGCGTGAGGATTTACGATTAAATCAGGCACAACTCCACTTTCTGTAAATGGAACATCCTCTGGAGATAATATAAGACCAAGAACCCCTTTCTGACCGTGTCTTGATGCGAATTTGTCCCCAAACTCAGGTTGACGTGTGTCTCTTACTCTAATTTTAGCTAATCTGCTTCCTTCAACTGTTTCAGTTAAAAGAACAGCATCTACAATACCTTTTTCACCGTGTCTTACGGTTACAGAAGTTTCCCTTCTTTTCTCAGCAACAGTACCGAACTCATCAATTTCCTCAAGGAATCTTGGAGGTGAAGTTTTACCTATCAATACGTCACCAGATTCAACATAGGATTCAGGGTTGACAACACCGTCTTCATCCAAGAACCTGTATGCCTCTTCAGACCTGTATCCTTTAATGTTCTTGTCAGGGACTTCAAATTTATCTTCTTGTCCACCAGGATATCTTTTCTCAGCAGTATCGTATGCTCTGAAGAAAGATGATCTTGCAAGTCCTCTTTCAAGAGAACCCTTGTTGATAACCATTGCATCTTCCATGTTGTACCCTTCATATGACATCAAAGCTACAACAAAGTTTTGACCTGATGGTCTTTTATCGTAATTGGTTGAGTCAATAATACGGGTTTTTACAATTGGAGATTGTGGGTGATGTAATAAGTGTGCCCTAGTATCTGTACGTAACGCATAGTTAGATACATATAATCCAAGAGCCTGTTTTGTCATACCTGCCTCCATAGTGTTCCTTGGAGATGAGTTGTGATCGGAGAACGGAATAATACCTGCACAAATTCCCAACATAGTGGCGNNGTGTTCATCGTTTAGGTCTTTTAAACTCATTGCAATGTATGAGTTTTCCTCTTCTTCTGCATCCAAATATTCGATTATCCCTTCATTAATTAAATCGTGCCATTTCATGGAACCTTTGGAAACTTTAGCTAAAATTTCTTCAGTAAGAAGTGGTATACCTTCCTTAACAATGATTAAAGGTCTTCTAGCTCTTCCGGAATCGTTAAATATGTAAATCTCATTGTTTTCTTCGTAATAAGTAATATTCATTTCATGAGAGATTACACCTGATCTTCTTTTCTCTCTCATTTCTTGAGTAAACTCTTCAGGATTGTCACAGGAACCTAAAAGTTCACCATTCAAGTAAATTTTAGATGGTGTAGATGTGCTGCCACCAATACTAATAGTTTGAGGTTCGGTTTCAGAAGCTATTTCAGAGTCTTCTTCGTATGTAATAGTTTTAATTTCATTATCAGCCAAAAAAATTCCTCCAAAATCTAGTTTAATACATTCATTTTTTCAATAACATCTTTAATTTCTTGTTCATCAGAACCTTCAGAGATATTACACATAAGTGCCAAGTTCTTTACCAAACCACAGTTAGGACCCTCTGGAGTCTCATTTGGACAAATTTTACCAAATTGAGTTGGGTGCAAATCCCTAGCTTCAAAGTGAGGTTGACTTCTTGTTAAAGGTGATACAACACGTCTTAAGTGAGATAAAGTTCCCATGTAACTTGTTCTGTCTAACAATTGACTTACACCTGCTCTTCCACCAACCCAATTTCCGGTTGCGATAGCATGTTTAATGTTCTCAGTTAAAACATCAGAACGAACAGCCTGTTTAATGGAAAGTTCTTTACCACGAGAAATACTTCTTTCAAGTTGATAACTCATATCTCTGGTTAAACTTGTAAATGCAACTCTGAACAAGTCTTCCATCAAGTCACCGGATACTCTGAGTCTTTTATTAGTATAATGGTCCTTATCGTGAGGTTCTCTTTCACCATGGATAACTTGAAGTAACATTTCAGTCATTTCTGCAAGATAAATAGCTTTATCCATACGTCTGTCATCTTCAATACCCATATGAGGTAACAGGTAACGATTTATTACATCCTGAGCACGTTTTACACGGTACTCTTCAGTCATACCCTTAGCTACACGGTTACCGATGTATTTAATAGCTGCAAGTTGCAAGTATTTTCTTCTTTCCTCTTGAGACATTTCTGCCAAAGCATCCTTATCTAGTTTTAAAGATTCGTTGGATACTTGAATATCATCCGCAATAATCATTTGATAGTTGAAATCATCGGTGATTGCACTAATTATTTCCTGATCTGTAGG
>DAII01000049.1:0-1248 GCA_002496065.1 Methanobrevibacter sp. UBA586 | reverse complement strand
AATTCTTAAAAACACTCCTTTTTTACGTGGTTTTTTGTATTCCAAGGAAATTCTTGCTCTGAAACCACTTTTGATAGAAGTGACAATAGCTTTGGCTCTTCTGTCTTCCGGTTCACCTAAACGTTCAAGAATAATTTTGTTCGGTGCAATCTCTTCCATTGTTACAACAGCCCTTTCGGAACCATTTACAATGAAATATCCTCCTAAATCCTGTGGGTCTTCACCATGTTNNATCACTTAGACCATTTAAATGACAAATATCAGATTTAAGCATTACTGGCAATTCACCAATATATACATTTTCTAATTCGTTATCTTCGCCTTCTGCATTCAATGCCATTTCCAAGTACATGTGAGCAGAATAATTTAAATTTCTAAGTCTTGCTTCAGTAGGATAAATCATACTTTTTGAACCATCAGCCTCTTTGGTGAATGGTTTTTCAATAGTGACTTTACCAGTTTTTAAAGTGTATTTACCATCTTCCAAAGTAATAGGTTCAGTAATATCGATTATATTTTGTATCCTATTATTTACAAAATCGTTGTATGATTTAATATGATGATCTACCAAATCATACTCATCGAAAAATGCATCAACTAAATCCCAGTTCTTCTCTGTCATAGACATCCTCCAGCATCACGTAAGTATTATAGNNAAAAATAAATAATAAGATTAGGAACAGCCTAAATAAAATTCTTATTAATAATTCATTTGATTTATTATTCTTAATTTACTCATAACTATCTCCGTAGATAATTCTTCTCAAATCAAGTTCAAATTTTTATTATATATCGAATTTCTAAAATTAAAAAATTGAATTCATATATCTGATTAAATTAACACTCATTCTAAAATTATATTAAATANNAACGAAAGTACCTGCGGTTTGACTGCCACGGGTAATTCTCAAAATATCTTTTGCTTTAGCTCCAATAGTTTTCACTACTGGATCATCAGTTTTTATTTTAGGAAGATTATCAATTTCAAAATCAGCATTACCAAGTTCTTCATCAACCTCAGAATCAGACATGATTTCATGTTTTGGAACAAGTTTATGTTCTAATATATCTATTTTTGACAAATTTTTTCCTCCAGCTAGAAAAGTTAAAATNNGAAGCGGGCCCGACGGGAATTGAACCCGCGGCCGCTTGGTTAAAAGCCAAGCGCTCTGCCAGACTGAGCTACGGGCCCTAAAGACAAATGTAATTAAATATTTGAAAGCGCCCTGGCCGGGATTTGAACCCGAG
>DAII01000080.1:7567-7740 GCA_002496065.1 Methanobrevibacter sp. UBA586 | reverse complement strand
TGGTCAAATAGAGACAGGAAATAAACAATATATTTAAACTTTGAAAAATAAATTAATAATATTATATATTACGATTATCTTAGGTGTTCTAATGAATGTTATTGAAAAATTAAACTCCATAAAAAATCAAGAGATGACCGCTAGAGATAATGTGGAACAGTTTATTCATATCA
>DAII01000080.1:210-7472 GCA_002496065.1 Methanobrevibacter sp. UBA586 | reverse complement strand
GCTTGTATTTGGAATTAAAGCAAACATTAATGTTGAAGATATTATTATTTCAGCCGCATCAAAAACTTTAGACAATTATATTGGAAGTTACAACGCTACCGTTGTAGAAAATATAATTAAAGAAGATGGAATTATTATTGGTATTAACAATATGGATGAATTCGCAGCAGGAAGTTCAACCGAAAGCTCATATTTCGGCCCTGTGCAAAATCCATCTGCACCTGGAAGAATCCCTGGAGGTTCCAGTGGTGGAAGTGCTGCAGCAATAGCTAGTGGAATGTGNNATACAGGAGGTTCCATCAGAAATCCAGCTTCCCACTGTGGTGTGGCCGGATTTAAACCAACTTATGGACTTGTATCAAGACAAGGTCTTCTTGACTTGTCAATGAGTCTAGATCAAATCGGACCTTTATCCAATGACGTCAGCGGAATTGCTTTAGCATTGAATACTATTGTTGATTATGACTCAACTGAATGTACCTCACTTAAGGAGGAACCTATAGACTTTACCTCAGTTCTTGATGAAACATCACTTGAAGGAATGAAAATTGCAGTTTGTAAGGAATTTATTGAGGTAACTGACGATGAAATCAATAAAACCGTAAACAAGGCTATTCAAAAACTGGTGGATGCAGGAGCGGAACTTGTGGAAGTTTCATTTGACAATATTGACCTTTGCCTTCCAACATATTACTTAATTAACTATGTTGAATTCTTCTCAGCTACAAGAAAATACGATGGAAGAGATTATGGCTACAGAATAGAAGAGGTCTGTGGAGAAGAAGTCTTGAGAAGAATTGAAATCGGTTCCCATATTTCTCAAAAAGAATTCAGTGGAAAATTCTATAAGAAAGCATTGCAGGCAAGATCTATCATTCGTGCCGAAATCAATGCCATGCTTGAAAATGTTGACTTGATTGTAGGTCCTACAGTTCCTAAACTTCCTCATAAAATTGGAGAAGAATTAACTCCTCTTGAAATGTATGCTTACGATGTCTTGACTGTAATAGCTAATTTGGCAGGTATTCCTGCAGCAAGTGCAAAAGCAGGTGAAGTAGATGGTATTCCAGTAGGTTTACAAATTCAGGCCAAGCCGTTGGATGATTTAAAAATTATTAAAGCCATGAGTGTGCTTGAAAACACTCAATAATTTTCTTTTTTTATATATATTTTACACTTGAAATGTATGTCTAAATAGATGCTATANNTCCAAATTCATAAGTAATAAAATATAAAAGCACGATTGATTTTTTTATTAGAATAGTTATGATAAAAAAATCTTATGAAAACATGATTGTAAAAAAAGCGTGATTATTATGTCCAAGATAGGAATGACATATTTGAAGGGAGCGGTTCCTGGATTTGAAAACTTCGGAAATTTACCGACTGATTTTGTAAATTCAGAAGGTCTTGTAAACGGAGTTAAAGCCCATAAGGAATTAGATGCCCTTATAATCCCAGGTGGAACCCTAATAGAATCTCAGGATTATGGAGATAGCTTGAAAAAAGAGATTAAAATAATGTCCAAGGAAGGAAAGCCAGTCATTGGAATCTGTGCAGGTTTTCAATTGCTTTCTAACCAGATTGACATAGGACGTAAATCCGAAGTTCCAATCATAAAGGAGGGATTGGGTCTCATTGATGTGGATTTTTCACCTTTGGTATCCAGTGACCGTGTAAAAGCCAAGGTATTTGACAACTCATTTCTTGTAGATGGTCAGAAAGAGGATGTCACAGGATTTCACACCCACACATACGGTATGATTACAGGAGATGCAAAACCGCTATTTTATTCCCAGATTCAGAGAATGAATTACAGCGACACCAACTCCAATAAGGAATACAACATATTTTCCGGTGCTGTAAACGATGATGGAAATGTTATTGGAACAATGATTCACAATGTTCTTGATGAAAATCCAAAGCTTGTTGAAAATATTTTCAAATACATTGATGCAAGTGAAGAGGACATTGCCAGCGTATATGAAAGAAATAAAGAGTATACTACAAAACTAAATAAAGAGATAGGTATAAAATCTGGAATAAACATACAGGAAAGGCCCAAAACCAAAGGCCCAAAATTCCTGATGATAGGAAGTGACGGATCCGAAAGCGGAAAAACATTCATACAAACTGGTCTTGCAGGTGCAATCAGACGCAGAGGGTATAATGTAGGACTTCTTAAGGTAGGTCCCGATGCACGTGATATCATCCCCGGCCTTTATCTTACAAAAGGAAATATGGAGGAGTACAGTTGCATTAAAATAGGCCATCTAGGATGGTTTGACCTAAAGGATGCCATAGAAAAAATTAAAGAATCTGATTATGACATTGTTCTTATTGAAGGAGTTATGAGTGTTTTTACTGGTATTTTAAATGAAATAACACCTTATTCAGCTAGTGAAATTGCAATAGCTGGAAATATTCCCTTGCTGCTTGTAAGCGGGGTGAATAAAGGTGGAATTGAAACCTCAGCCGTTAATCTGGTGTCTCACGCCAATATGCTTGAAAGGTTAGGGGTTAATGTTAAGGGAGTAATCCTAAATAAAATCTATAACAATGATATCTTTGAAAATACCGTTCCATACATCAGAAAAAATACTAATGTAGATGAAGTATTTTCCGTTGACAAGTTCAAGATGCCTGCAAGAGGAAGCATTCCTGAAATTGAGATTAGATACGACCTATTTTCAATGGCTGCCCTTGANNCATTGATAAGATAATCAATATGGCTGAAGAGATTGAATTCGATAGATATTTAACATTTGACGAAATAAAATCAAAATTTATAAACTGAAATAATTGGAGGATAAAGGAAATGAAAGTAGATGGTAGAGTTACTACAGGATTAGGTAAGGGGGCATTCTTTTTGTCTCAGGATTTCTATAAAAATGAACTTAATAAAAAATGTGGATTCATACCTTTCCCAGGAACTCTAAATATTATTATACCTAAAGAATACTTAAATGAAATAAACGCTATTAAAGAAAACTGCAATAATATTATAAAGCCAGAAGGTGATTTTGGAGCTGTGAAATACATTAAAGCTAATTTGAATGATGAAATAGAAGGAGCAATCGTATTTCCTGCAAAAACTGTTCATGAAGAAAATTACCTAGAATTTATTGCTCCAATGAAATTGAGAGATGAACTCAATCTCGAAGATGAGGATATAGTTACACTTGAAATATAGGTTAACCAAAAAATACTTTATAGACATAACATAAAAAAGTTAATGTAAGTTCTCAGGGCGGAGTGAAATTCTCCACCGGTGGTAATTCAAAGTATAAGTCCACGCGCTTTAATAGCTGATTTGGTGAAAATCCAAAACCGACGGTGACAGTCCGGAAGAAAGAGAATGATATTGAAAAATTATTTTTAGCCCTGGTTCTTAGTAACTTAAACAAAGGAGATATTACTATGAATCAAGATTTGGAAAGAGGAATGGAAGCATTAAGAAATGGAGAATTTATCCTAGTATACGATAATGATGAAAGAGAAGGTGAAGTTGATATGATTATCGCTTCCGAATTTGTAACTCCAAAATCAATAGCCACCATGAGAGATTATGCTGGTGGGCTGATTTGCAACTGTCTTCACCCATTATACTGTGATGCTATTGGACTTCCATTTATGAATGAGATTATGCAAGCTGCAAGCAAGAAGTATCCTGTTTTAGAAACCCTTGCACCGAATGACATCCCTTATGATGAAAGGTCATCCTTTTCCATCTGGGTAAATCACAGAAAATCATTTACCGGTGTAACTGATCACGACAGGGCAATGACCATTAGAGAAATGGCAATAATGTTAAAAGAACAAAGATTTAATGATTTTGGTAAAACATTCCGTTCTCCAGGCCACGTTTGTCTTTTAAGAGGAGCTGAAGCATTGCTTGCAAATAGAAGTGGACACACAGAAATAGGCCTTGCCATGTGTGAAATGGCAGGAGTAACTCCTGTTTGTGTTGTTTGTGAAATGATGGATAGTGAAACAGGTCAGGCAACTTCCTATGAAGACGCCAAAAAATATGCAGAAGAGAATAATTTGGTCATCCTTAAGGGAGACGACATCATCGAAGCCTACCTGAAAGAATGTGACTATTCAGAATTTACTCTCTAGGATTGATTTTTAAAATCAATTCTAAAAACTTTTTTTAAAAAAAATTTCTATACTACTTTTAAACAATTTTTATTATTTTATTAAATAATTATTTAATAAATCAAAACCAAAATAGTAATAATAAACAATAAGGGTAAAAATAATGGATATAAAAACAATTTCATCTGATGTATTAATAATTGGATCAGGAGGAGCAGGTGCTAGAGCAGCTATTGAAGTTGATGAGCACGGACTTAAACCATTAATAGTGTCAAAAGGCCTATCTTTTAGATCTGGTTGTACTGGAATGGCTGAAGGTGGTTATAATGCTGTATTTAAGGCTGTTGATGAAGATGACTCTATTGAAACACACATCTATGACACCTTAAAGGGTGGAAGCTATCTTAATGATTCCAAACTTGTGGATGTTTTAGTTAACGAATCTCCAAAAAGATTAGTGGATTTGGAAAATTATGGAGCATTGTTTGAACGTCAAAATGACGGTAAAATCAATCAAAGACCATTTGGTGGTCAAAGCTATAGAAGAACCTGTTATCAGGGAGATAGAACAGGTCATGAAATAATGATTGCTCTTAAAGAGGAGATTAACAGAAGAAACATTGAAACCGTAGAGGAGGTAATGATTACCTCACTTATACTGTCTCAGGATGAAAGACCAAAGGTTATTGGAGCTGTAGGTCTTAACCTAAAAAATTCTGAAATAATATTTTTCCAAGCAAAGGCAACAATACTTGCTACAGGTGGAGCCGGTCAGATGTTTCCTATCACTTCAAATACCGTTCAGAAAAACGGTGATGGATTTGCACTTGCANNAATGCCGGAGCTAACCTTATAGATATGGAAGAAATACAGTTCCATCCTACAGGAATGGTAACTCCCCAATCAAAAAAAGGAGTTCTTGTAACTGAGGCAGTAAGGGCTGAAGGTGGAATCCTATTAAATAAGAATAATGAACGTTTTATGGAAAAATATGCTCCTGAAAAGATGGAATTGGCTACCCGTGATGTTGTTGCAAGATCAATATACAGGGAAATCATTGAAGGTAGAGGAACCGAAAAAGGAGGAGTTTACCTTGACATTTCACATCTTGACGACGACATAATAAATGAAAAGCTTGAAACAATGGTATTGCAGTTCAAGGATGTCGGTGTTGACATTAAAAACGAACCGATGGAAGTGGCACCTACAGCACATCACTTCATGGGTGGTGTGAAAATTAATGAAAAATGTCAATCCTCTATTTCTAACCTATTGGCATGTGGTGAAGTCACTGGTGGAGTTCATGGAGCTAACAGATTAGGTGGTAATGCACTGGCCGATACACAAGTATTTGGAAAAATAGCTGGTGAATATGCAAGTGAAGCTGCAGAAAATAGTGACTTTGAAACAAATCCTCAAATGGTTGAAAAAGAAGCCAATAGAATTAAATCTTTAATAAAAGATGGTGAAATAAAACCATCTGAAATCATNNGAAAATAATGTGGGAAAAAGTTTCTATCATTAGAAATGAGAAAGATCTTAATCAGGCTCTTAAGGAGTTGCTTGAAATAAAAGACAATCTTGAAAAAATGAGTGTTAGCGATAGAAATCAGTACAATGATGAACTTGTAAAAGCACTTGAAGTAATAAACATGGTTGAAATAGCTATTTTATCTGTTAAGGGCGCTATTTTAAGACGTGAAAGTAGGGGAGCTCATTTTAGAGAAGATTATCCTGAAACCAATGACAATTGGAAAAAGAGTATTGTCTTAAATAAAAATAAAATGAGATTTATAAATAGATAAAAATTAAGTTTATCTATTCATCTTCTTCTTTTAATGCTTTGAGCTCAATTATTGCATCTCTTGCCTTTTTATAAATTTCATTTTCGTCCAATGTAGTTAATTTCTTATTTTCCATTAAAATTTTACCGTTACAGATTGTTGTATCTACATTAGACCCCTTAGCAGCGTAAACTACATTAGAACTAATACAACTACTGTTTGGTTTCATATTAGCATCTTCAGTATCAATTAAAATAAGATCTGCTTTCTTACCTACTTCTATGGATCCTATTTCATCTTCAAGTCCTAATGCACGGGCCCCATTAATGGTGGCCATAGCTATGGTTTCTTCAGAAGGAAGAACCTTAGGATTTAGGGTTGATACCTTTTGAAGTAGTGAGGCTGTTTTCATTTCTTCTATTAAATCCAAATTATTATTTGAAGAGGCACCGTCCGTACCTATGGAAACACAGATATCATGATTAAGCATGTTTGCAACTGGAGAAATTCCTGAAGCCAATTTCATGTTACTGCATGGATTATGGGAAATCTTAACATCCCTATCCATGATTATGTCAATTTCCTCTTCTGAAAGCCATACGGCATGAGCTGCAACGACATTAGGGCCTAAAAAACCAATATCATCCAAATATTCAAAAGGTCTTTTACCTGTTTGTTCTAAAATATCATTGACTTCCTTTTCTGTTTCTGATACATGAATGTGAATTCCTGTGTTAAATTTACTTGCCAGATGTTTTACTTCATCCAAAAGTTCCTTTGAAGCTGTATAAGGTGCATGAGGTCCAAAAAATACCTTGATTCTACCATCAGCAGCATTATTACATTTTTCAAATAAATCAATGTTTTCAGCTATTTCAGCACATCTTTTTTCCTCATCAGCAAAATCAATCATACCATAGGATAAAACCGCCCTAAGACCAGATTCGTCAACTGCTCTTGCAACATCCCCCATGTAAAAATACATATCAGAAAAAGTAGTGGTACCTGATTTGATTAATTCGACCGCTCCCAATAATGCTCCAATATAACAGTAATATCCATTTAAATGAGCTTCAGTAGGCCAAATATAATCATTAAGCCAAGTGTCTAAACTTAAATCATCAGCCAAACCCCTAAAGAGAGTCATTGAAAGATGAGTATGTGTATTTATTAATCCAGGCATTAAAATTTTACCTGTTCCGTCAATGATTTTATCTACATTTTCTTCGCTGATATTATTTCCAATCTCAGCAATAATATCGTCCTTGATTAAAACAGAAGCAATATTATTCATGCAATCATTGTCATTTGGATTTAAAATAATAGAATCTTTAATTAAAATAGTTGAGTTTGTCATTGGAACACACCCAGAAAAAT
>DAII01000080.1:0-162 GCA_002496065.1 Methanobrevibacter sp. UBA586 | reverse complement strand
ACGTTTTGCAATCTTTGCAACCTTGTTTGCTTCAACAGTTAAGTCACGAGTAAATTGTTCTAAGTGTTTAGTGACTTCATCTTTTGCATCTTCACTAATTCTTTCTGCACCAGATTGTTTCATGATTCTTGCTATTGGAGCTTTTGGTATTTCTGACATATT
>DAII01000077.1:4934-6773 GCA_002496065.1 Methanobrevibacter sp. UBA586 | reverse complement strand
AACGGATTGCCATTTTCTCTAATCATACAGGAATGATAGGGGATAAACATCTATTGGATGTTCTTTTAGAAAATACAATGGCTGAAAATGCAAGGATTGATATTTCAGAAATTCCAGTGACAATCAGCTGTCCTGAATGCGGATATGAAGGGATAGCTAATTTGGATGATAGTGATCATTATGCTCCTATAATAGAATGTCCCAACTGTGAAAACATGAGAATTTCTATTTTGGACGGTAGGGATTGCGTTGTAAAGAACATAGTGGTTGAAAAGCCCGAAGATGAATAAAGGTGATATTTATGCATAAGGTAGCAGATATTGAAGTTCAAAAAAACATTATGGACGCTAACAGAAAGTTAGCTGATAGAAACAAGAAAAATCTTGAGGACAATGGCATTTTCTGTGTTGATTTTGTAGGAGCTATCGGTTCCGGAAAAACCTCCCTGATTGAGGACATCATCAAAAACACAGATTATGACATCGGTGTAATTGCAGGAGACGTCATCAGTAAATTTGACGCCGGAAGAATAGAAAAGTACGATGTTCCTGTAGTGGGATTAAACACAGGTAGTGAATGTCATCTTGACGCTCATCTGGTAGGTCACGGACTTGGAGACCTTCCTTTGGAAGACATTGACTTGTTGATTATTGAAAACGTAGGTAATCTGATTTGTCCTGTTGATTTTGAACTAGGTACACACATGAGAATCGTTGTGGTAAGTGTTACCGAAGGGGATGACACCGTAGAGAAACACCCATTAATATTCAAGGGTTCTGATTTAGTTGTCATCAATAAGATTGACTTGGCTGAAGCTGTCGGTGCAGATGCTGATAAGATGGTAGCTGATGCTAAAAGATTAAATCCTGATGTTCAGGTTATTAAAAGCAGTCTAAAAGAGGGAATAGGACTTCAGGAAATTATTGATGCCATTGCTAAGAAAAAAGCGGAAATTTAGGTGGTTTCATTGAAAATATGGATAGACATTTCAAATGCTCCTCATGTCAGATTTTTTAAGGACATAATAAAATACTTTGAAAGTGAAGGGGAAGATGTTATAATAACTGCAAGGGACTTTGGTGATATCCATAATCTAATGAACATGTATGATATTGACTTTATTTCTGTTGGAAAACATGGAGTAAGCCTTTATGACAAGCTAAAGGCCAGTACAGATCGTATTGAGGGGCTTTTGGATGTTGTCAGCAATGAAAAAATTGATGTGGCCGTTAGCAAGCATTCCATTGAACTTCCAAGAATAGCTTTCGGTCTTGGAATTCCAAGTCTTTACGTTCTGGACAATGAACATGCTTTGGCCGCAAACAAGCTTACTCTTCCTTTATGCAACCGCATAATCACTCCTAGTATTATTGACATGTGGAAACTGATGAAATTCGGAGCAGATCCAAATTCCATAATCTCATACAATGGTACTTCTGAGTTGATGCACTTTAAGTCATTTGAATATAATGACAACATCTTCGATGATTTGAGTCTTGATTTGAAGTATCCCAAAACTATTTTGATGAGGCCGGAACCTTCTCTGGCTTCTTATCTTAATACGGACTGTCATAAGTCAGTTCTCTCCCCTATTGTGGATATCTTGAAGAACTATGCAAACATTCTTGTTCTTCCAAGATTCAGGGAACAGGCAAAAATATTCAAAGACATTGAAAACGTGACAATTTTGGAGCCTCCTGTTGACACTTCAAGCCTTATTAAAAAATGTGATTTGGTTATTGGTGCAGGGGGAACAATGAATCGTGAATCTGCAATACTTCAGACTCCTGTAATTTCATGTTATCCTGGTGAAACATTGTCCGTGGATGAATATTACAT
>DAII01000077.1:0-4919 GCA_002496065.1 Methanobrevibacter sp. UBA586 | reverse complement strand
ATTGCACAAAAGGCTTTGGACTTCATTACAATGGACAAATCCCAGATTAAGCTTAAGACAGATGACTTGTTCAACCTTATTGTTGAAAATATTTATGATTTGGGAACTTCCAACAAATAATTATTTATATTAATAAATCCATACTATAATTGTGCACCATTATTAGTAATAGATATTGACAAGGGCTGGTAGCTCAGATGGTAGATCNNCCCCGGGTTCAAATCCCGGTCAGTCCATTTATTTTTTATTAACTAAATTTCGTGATTAAATATGATGTTAATTGCTCAAAACCATTTACAACTAATTGTTGAAGTATTTTTAATGTTATTGGTTTCATTTATATTTATTATAAACTTGGCACCATTGTCTTTAAGTATCGCGACCTTCTTCTCATTATTTGTCTCAGGTGGGTTAGTTCTTCTGTTTGGGGTGGATATTGCATTTCTTATATTTTCTTTGGGCCAGAATGAGTTTACACATCCATTCGGACCAATTGCGGTTCTAGGTGCCATTACAGCATTAGCATCTTTAAAGGTTATGCAGGAATCAGGGGTTAACGTTCGTAGCCTTAAAAAGTTCGTATACCTGCTGATACTTCTTACCACAATCTTCGGAGGATTAATGCACAGGTCTTTCCTTTTGTTATGGATTCTCGGTCTTTTCCTTGGTTACTTGATAATTTCTAAATCATTCAGGGAAAAATCCATATTTACAATGAAAAGAATGCTTATGTTCGTTGGTGCTGCCTTAGCAGGATTTTTGGGATTGGAGGTAATTGCAAGAATAACAGGTATGACCATTTTCAGTCCTCTATTACGTCTTCAAAGGATTGAACAGTATTCAACATCAAGTATCAAGATGGTATTGAACAATACTCAGCTAATAGGACACAGCGGTGACGTTTCATTCTGGGGAACAGAAGGAACAGCTTTTGCTGAAGGTTACATATCCCTACCTATGCAGTTGATTTTAGCATTCGGTTTACCGTTCCCTCTTTTCTTTGGTGTACTTGTAAACCAAAAGGATACTGTAGATTACATGCTTCCTGGAATCATGGGTTATACATTTGACTTCGGATATTTGGGACTGATAGCTTTGATAATCTTTGTGGTTGGTACCATTGTTGTCGGATTTAAGATACTATCCATTTACAGACAGAAAAGAGAAAACAAGAACAAGAAGTTTTTAGGTAAGGAAGTATTGTTGATTGGTGTTTTAACAGCATTTATCAGTCAGTCATTAATCGGATTATTTGTATTCAACAGAACAATCAATGGTATGGCATTGCTTACATACATGGTATTAGGTGCATACATATTAGCTAATGCAGTTACTTTAAAAAGGAGAACCAACTAAATAATAAATTGGTGATATGATGAAAAAAGCATTGGTATTATTAGGATGTCCGGAAGTTCCTGCTCAAACTCCGATGGCAGTTTATGCTTCTTATAAATTATCAGAATTANNCAACAATTGCAGCAAATCCTGCAGCAAGCAAGCTAGTAAAGGTTTCAGACCCTGAAAACCACTATGTAAAGAATCTAGTGGATCTTGATGAATGTCTAAGTGATGTCAATGAAGGGGATTATGATCTGCTTGTAGGATTTGTTCATAAGGATGCTGCAGCATCATTCTTTGTAACATTCTATCATCTTTTACAGACAAAATCATTGGCTTTGGTATTTGAAAAAGACCCAGAGCTTCTTAAAACTTATACTGAAATCGTAAAAGAGAATACAGATGCTAAAGTAGTGTCTGTTCGTGCATTCCACAATCCAACTCCTTTAAGAGTAAGATTTGATAAAGCATTGGAGGAATTATAATGGCATTCTGTTTGGAAACCTATCTTCAACAATCTGATGACTATGAGATTCTCGCAAGTCAGGCAGGTTTCAAGGACTGTGCAATGATTATTCGTTTCAAGGCAGACGAAGTGATTAATGTAAAGCCAGGTCAGGAAATTTTGGGAGTCAGAATAATCGGCGTACCACCTATCCCAATAGGAATTAAGAACGATGAACATAAGGTACTGATTCCATACACAAAACCTTGTCACGGTACTGCAGTTGTGGAACTGCCTATTGATGAGGAAGAAATCGAAAAGATTTCCGCTTCTATCGTGCGGCATCTTAAGATCGTGAACGATACTGCCGACANNAAAAAATTAGCTTGATTTTTATGTTTTCTACTGTAGTTGGAAGTTTTCCTGTAGAGATAGAGGAACCTGTCTCCATTAAGGATAAACTTCTCGATGCGTTCAATTTATATGATCCCTATAGGACAGCTATTAAAAATGCAGTCCACAGGCAATTGGAAGCAGGAATTGATGTTATCTCTGACGGGCAGGTTAGGGGAGACATGGTTACTTCTTTTACTAAATACATTCCTGGAATGAAGTTAGATGGAAACAACACAGTCATAAACTCAAAACNNCAAAAATCCAAAAGCCAACTCAAGAAATTTCCGTCAAGGACCTTAAATATGCGAAATCCTTGATTGATGACTATTTCAACGGCAACGTTCCTGAAAAAAAGGGAATAAAAGGGATTATTACAGGACCTTCCACAATAGTATTCTCTTCAAGGATTAGTCATTTCTACAGAAGCAAAAACGATGCGATTCTTGATTTGGCAAACAGCCTGAAATATGAGGTGATGGCAATTGAAGAGAAGGTCAATCCAAAATACATTCAGATTGATGAGCCTTTCCTCTCTACAGGCCTAGTTGATTTTAAAACCGCAAGGGAAGCAATCAGCATTATTTCAGAAAGCGTTGATGTTCCAATATCCATGCATGTCTGCGGAACTTTAGATTCCTCTTTTAAGGAACTTGTAAAATTCGATGTTGACATTCTTGACTGTGAATTTGCAGGAAATGATGTCAATCTAAATGTTTTAAGGGAAAATGCAGGGTTGCTTAAAAATAAGAAAATAGGTTTTGGTTGCATTGACACTTCCGTAAATGAAGTGGACTCATATGATGACGTTCAAAACCTTATTCGTGAGGGTATAGCTATTGTGGGAAGCAAAAATATCATTATAGACCCTGATTGCGGTCTTAGAAGGGCTTCACCTGATGTTGCCTTTGAAAAGCTACAGCTGATTTCAAAGGCTGTTAAAGAATTTTCATAAACTTTTTTTTATCTGTATTCATGTTTAAAGTTTGCATCATATAACTTGGATGGTGTAAAATCTCCAGGATTTAATACATCTCCAACTATTATCATTGCAGTCTTTGTTATATTAGCATCTTTTACTTTTTTTACAATATCCTTAAGTGTTCCTCTAATTATTTCTTGGTCATCCCATGTTGCCTTTTTGACTACAGCTATAGGTGTATCCTCACTGTATCCTTCAAGTAGTTCATCAACAACCTTTTCAATCATTCCAACTCCCAAGAAGATGCACATGGTTGCTTCATGCTTTGAAAGACTGGATATGCTTTCAGCTGCAGGTTTTGGAGTTCTTCCTTCAGGCCGAGTAATTATGACTGTCTGTGAGATTTCAGGTAATGTCAATTCAGTCTCAAGAACTGATGAAGNNGAATAATCTCATATTCGATGCCGTTGTTTTGAAGCTCACGAATCTGCTCTCCGATTGCTCCATAAATAGATGGGTCTCCTGTATGGACTCTTGCAATCACCTTATCATCAGCTATTCCTTCCTTGATGATGTCGATAATTTCATCCAAATTAAGAACAGCACTGTTGTAAACTGTAGAATCCTCTTTTCTAACATTCAAAACTTCCTTGTTTACAAGTGAACCTGCATAGATTATGATGTCTGCGGTTTCANNCACTGTAATAAGATCAGGGTCCCCAGGACCGGCACCAATAAAAATCACTTTACCTTTCATGCTACTTTATTTGATATTTTTATTATATATTAGTTTTGAAGAGAATTTCAACATGTTTAAAACAATTTCAGCAAGTTATTTAAACAAATTATTTTAATCTTCCTTACAATTATCTAAACATGAACGATAAAGGGTTTATTTCAATTCAATATCTTTTCTCCATCTTTCCNNTTATTTTATCTCTATCCTTCAATTCCATAGCTTCAGAGCAAAGGGTTGAAAATCATCTAACCTCTCGTATGGTTTTGGATTCCGTTTCAGACAGCATTAATCAGGTATCTTCCAATGGAGAAGGCTACAGCAAGGAAATCACATTGCCCGACAGGATTTTGGGCTCATCTTACGTTCTCAAGGNNAAAAGGACATTTTGTTCCATGGAGGTGACAGAATGGCCAGAAATGACATAATGCCAATCGTTTTGGTGAAATACGGTTTGAAGGTAGATGATGTTGAACTATACTCTGGAAACAGCTATGTCATCAAAAAACATAATGACGGCGAGGTTTCAATAGATTCTAAGGGATGGTGGTAGAATGGATGAAAAGGGACAGCTAATGATGGAGCTTGTCTTTTTGATTGGGGTTCTGCTGGTGATTGTAGTTGCATCAAGTAGCTATGTGCTTCATCAAAACGAGCTTATGATGGCAATGTCTGCTGCAAGGGAAGGAGTAAATGAAGGTATTTCAATGGATTCTGCTTCAGTGTTTCCCAAAGACGTTTATAAGGATTATAAAAACTCAAAGGAAGGATTACTTACACCGAACTCTGTAAGACTTGTAAGCATCAATTACACAAACATGGGTTTCGATTCGAATTATGACAAGGAAAAAATACAGTTCAATGTAAAGGTTTCATCTGATGATATAACCGACAGAAAGGAGCGAGATTCAGCAGGGGATAGAATTAACTACAATCTAAGAAAATCCATTGCATTGTCTTTAAGAACCGAAAATTTAACAAATTCATTGTTTAATCCTGTATTTTCTAAACATTATATGTACACAACTTCAAAAGTTAAATGGATGTGAATTTAGAAATCTTTATATTAAATTATTTTCATAGTA
>DAII01000008.1:6629-9710 GCA_002496065.1 Methanobrevibacter sp. UBA586 | reverse complement strand
TTTGTTTTGGGCTTTTGATAACGTTTTTAGCTCCTCCATTTTCAATTCCTGATGAGGCAAGTCACCTTACAAGAGTAGCCAACATATTGATGGGATATATAGTTCCTGTTGGTACTTCAGATGGTTATTTAAGGTTTTTCAATCCTCTTCTTAAACACATGTTGAATTTGTACCATACTGGTAGTCTGGGAATAGGTAATCTACTTTTAAACAATTCTGTAGCATTTTCACCAATTCCTGAAGTGACTACAGCAAGGGATGTTCATATGACCAACACTCCATTTTTCTCATATGTTTTCTCAGCTGCAGGTGTATTTTTAGCTAAATCCTTGAATTTGAGTTTTATCTGGGTTATATGGCTTTCAAGATTACCTAACTTGCTCTTCTATGCTCTTGTGGTATCTTATGCAATTAAAAAGGCTCCTGTTTATAAAATGGCTTTGCTTTTGGTTTCATGTACTCCATTGATAGTCACAATAATGCCTTCTGCCAACTACGATTCCTTTATTTATGCAATCCTAGTACTAGCTATAGCATATTTTATTTACATGTATAAAAACAAGGTCAGGACAAAGGATCTTCTAATTTTCTTTATTTGCTGTTTGATGATAGGTCTCATAAAGCCACCGTACATTTCATTNNTTCTATTGGCATTTTTCATTCCTAAAGAAAACTTTTCATTTAGCCATCACAGGTTAAGGCTTTTGATTTCAATGGGAATTGTCTGTGTGGCGGCATTGCTAATTCTAAAGGGTTTGAGCAGTTTATCTGTAGGTACTTCAGTAGCTATTGATACGACAAATGGTTCATTAGGGGAGAAAATAGGTTATCTTCTAACTCATCCAAACAGGATTGGTGGGATTTTAAGCGAGGCTGTAAGCTTCATTCCTTATGAAATGGTTCTGAATACATACTACTATCATGAATTCTGGGTAGGTGACTTCAAGGGCAAACAGTTATTCAATGTGTTCTATTTCATATTCTTCATGGCATTTTCCATATTGTATCCACTTAAAATCAACCTATCAAGAAATAAAAGAATTGGATTAGCAATATTTGCGGCACTTTTCTACTTTGGAATGTTCTTTGCATTGTATTTCGCATGGTATGGTGTAGGTTCAAATGTATACATCCGAGCTCAGGCAAGGTATTTTGTTCCACTGTTCTTTTTAATGCCTTTGGTTTTCAATTATCCTGATGTTAAAATTAAAAAGATAGATAATTGGATTATAATGGGAATCATGATATTTCTGACAGGAATATTCCTTCTGACAATTGTACATTTCTATTAGTCAATTCGNNCAATTCGTTAGGATTATAAGAGTTGATGCTGTTTAAGATGTGTTTATGGCAGAATATGATGGAAGTGCAGTAAATCCATCAACGAAATTAAGAGGGTAATGACTTCTATGTGGCTTCTGTTATTGTTAATGGTTTATATTCCTAAACAAAATCACTTCTATCTCTGAAGGTAATAAAATGTCCAAAATGCAATAACATACTTGGTGATGCTAATTCTATGTTTATTGTGGAAATGATTTAAGTTCAATCAAGGAAATCTTATTACTGAGATAAATGCATTTAAACCATTTATAACTGTGGCTTTATGATGGGATAAGGATTCTAATTTCTCTACGGCCTGCCGAACCAATCTAAAAGAGAAAACCTGTTTAAAATGTGGAAAGATTTAGAGGAGGTATTTGTTCTGCACTAATTGTGGGGGAAGAGTATAATTTAATATTCTTGCTATAATTTCTTATTTTTACTTAAACAAGGTTTATATTTTAACTCAATTAACAAAAAACTATGTTAGAATTAGTTATGGCTTGTTTTGTAGGTATTTTAATTGGAACTATGACAGGAATGGTTCCTGGAATTCATGTCAATACTGCAGGAGCAATCCTGTTTGCGACATCCTCCTTTTTGCTTACCTTGGTCTCTCCTGAATTTCTCTGTGTTCTCTTAGTTGCAATGTCCATAGCTCATGCATTGATAGAATTTGTCCCATCAATGCTTCTGGGCGTTCCTGAAGAAGGAACTGCAATGTCTATATTGCCAGGTCATAGGATGGTTTTAGAGGGAAGAGCGAAGGAAGCTATTCGCATAGTTTCAATTGGTGGATTTGGAGCAATCATTGTTGTTATTGTAATGCTTCCAGTTTTTGCAGTTCTTCTTCCTTTTCTTATGGAAATTTCAAAACCATACACATGGATTTTGCTTTCTGTAGTGTCTATTTGCCTGATTTACAAGCTTACAAATACATTTAAAAAGTTCCTGTGGTCTTTACTTCTTTTTATACTGTCAGGTCTTTTAGGTTGGATTGTATTTCAGACTCCAATTCAATCTGGAGTCACTATGATGTGTATGTTTTCAGGCCTTTTTGGGGTCAGTACGATTCTTTTCAGTTTGAATGACAATTCCACAATCCCTCCCCAAAAGGAAGATTATGAATTCAATCTTGATTTTCAAAAGTTAAAAAGTATTTTTGCTGGGGGAACTTCAGGAGCCATTTTAGGATTTCTCCCAGGATTTGGCCCTGCACAGGGAAGTATCATTGCTCAAGGAGCAAGTGGTGGCGGTGAGGATGATACAACCAACTTTCTTCTGGCCAATGCAGGACTGAACACTTCTGACTGTTTGTTCTCATTGATAGCCATATATCTTATTGGAAATCCCAGAAGCGGAATTGCAGTTTACATGTCATATCTGGTGGCGGAGTTTACCCTTTCACATCTATTGATTTTCATTTTTGCATCGATAATAGCTGTTTCAATTTCTTTGATTATTTGCCTAAAACTGGGGGATTCTTTTTCAAAGTTAATGGCTGGCATCGATTATAAAAAACTTTCAATTGCGGTAATTCTTTTACAAATTTTAATATTATATGTCTTTGTATTTTATTATGGTGCTCCCTTTTTTTTCATAACTCTCTTNNGGTTGTTACCACATTACTTAGGGGTTGGAAAGTCACATTTGATGGGTGTTCTCATCATTCCGGCAATTGTAATTTACTTTCAGATGTTTTCATAATTTTTAAAAATCTGCTATATTTAAGTATTATGAACACTTATAATTATATTA
>DAII01000008.1:5698-6553 GCA_002496065.1 Methanobrevibacter sp. UBA586 | reverse complement strand
GGCTATTGTTGGTCAAGTTTATTATATGGGCTCTGATGCAGAATTGGCCCAAGGTGAGAGAACTATTTTAATCTGTGCTATTGATGAAAGTGAAGGACGTGACGGTATGGGTGCCTGTGATATGGCATTTCTGGTCACATTGAATAATGGTTCTTTAGTAAACTATACTGCTGTGTATCNNGGAGGTATGGCACATCCAACCGAGCCTGAACCTCAAGAGGCTCAGGAACAGGGAGCTGGATCCAAACTATTACTTCACGATTCATTCTGGACAAATGATACTAATCTGTCCATGACTCATGCAAAGGAAATTGTTCAATACAATTTAAACATGACAGAACCTATCGATGCAGTTATTGCTATTAATACTGAAGCATTAGATGCCATATTGAAATCTGCGGGAACTATTACTGTAAATGGTCAGCAAGTTAACGTTAGTGGTGTTGACATTATTCGTGAAGAACAATATGGTAATGGAAGTTCTAGAGGTGATGCTGTTATGGATATGGTAAAAGCTATTGCAAAATCCGCAGACGACCCATCAGTAAAAGTAAAAATGGTTCAAGCAGCTCTTGATCAATATTCCAAAGGAAATATTGTAATGGAACCTCAAGATGAATTCATGGGTTTATTAGCATCAAAAGGATTAGGAACATTGTTCGGTTAATCCTTTCAACTTTTTTTTTAAATTTCTGGTTCTAATTTTTGTATTAACAATCCCAAAAATACTACAACCATAGGGAAAAAGAATACATACAATATCAGTATAAGATTTCCTGGTACAATATCTCCCATTACGGTTGAGGCGGCCATTAGCATTATCAGCAATATTACTGGCCCCAAAATAGCTATGAA